>NZ_JBHYXZ010000021.1:58841-77537 GCF_042752395.1 Actinosynnema sp. NPDC059335
GCCACTCTCGCGCCCCCCGGCGCACAGACGCGGCCCGCCCCCCCCAACCCCCGCCCGGCGCGGGGACGCCTCGCCGGTCGCCGCGGCGAAGCGGTCGCGCGCCGCGGACGTCAGTACGTCGGGGTCGGGATCAACGGCTGCACCAACACCCACAGCCGATCGGGCGCCAACCGCAAGGCCGACCGATGAACCACGGCACCGCATCATGACAGCACCACTACAACCGCGTTACCCATGCGGACGTAACGGCCTGACGTCGGGCGGCGAAGATCGTGTCAGAGGGTTTCCGCACGTCGGTGGCTGGTTGTGCTCGACAACCGCGGTGACAGGGATGCGCATGGCCGAGGAAGTGCTGATGGTGACCGGTGTCCGGCAAGAGGGCAATGCGAGGCAGAGGAACCATGATCGCCGGCAGGGGCGAAGCGCGCGCTCGATGCGCTGCCGGGCATCGACTTTGTGACGTGCGACAACCGAAGTGCCGACATCCACCTGTGCGTCACGGGCGCAGGAGCAACGCCTCATTCCCCGGTCAGGCCCCGGATCCCGCCTACAAGCCTCCCACGCCATGCCGGCCCGGTGGGAAGGCTCGTGCGAGTCCTCGCGTTCAGCGGCACGTGAGCATGCCCGTCGCCCTTCCCGAGCGGTGTTCGGCCCCTCCAAGATGGGTGGGTGCAGGAGGAGCACGTGCGGAACTCGTTCTCAGGTGACGCCGGTGTGGTGATCCAAGCAGGGGTCGTCCACAGCGGTGTGCACGTCCACCGGTCGCAGGCATCGGGCTTGCCGGTTCCCCGGCAGCTCCCGTTCGACGTGCTCGGTTTCACCGGTCGCGCCGACGAGTTGCGGCGACTGGACGAGTCGCTCACCGGGGACGGGACAGCAGCGATCACGGTGGTCTCGGGCGCGCCGGGTGTCGGGAAAACGGCGGTGGCCGTCCGCTGGGCGCACCGGGTGAGCGATCGATTCCCCGACGGCCAGCTGTACGTGAACCTGCGCGGATTCGACACCACTTCCCCGGTACCTGCGCACCAGGCGCTCGATGCGTTCGTCCGGGCCTTCGACGTCGCGCCCGAACGGATTCCCACGCAGGTGGACGAGCTCGCCGCGCTGTACCGATCCCTGCTGGCGAGCCGCCGGGTGCTGGTGGTGTTGGACAACGCCGCCGATGTCGACCAAGTCCGCCCCCTGCTGCCTGGCTCCGCCACGTGCGCGGTCGTCGTCACGAGCCGCAACCGCCTCGCCGGCCTGTCCGCGGGCGCGGGTGCGCAGCGGGTGGCGCTGGAGGCGTTGTCCCCGGTCGACTCGGTGGCATTGCTGAGGGCCACCGTGGGGTCCGACCGGCTGGACGCCGAGCCCGAGGCCGCCGCCGGGTTGGCGCAGCTGTGCGCGGGCTTGCCGCTGGCGCTGCGGATCGCGGGCGAACGGGTGGCGGGCAGCCGGCACCACGCCCTCGCCGACCTCGTCGAGCAGCTCGCGGCCGAGCACGACCGGCTCGACCTGCTCGCGGCTGTTGACGACCAGGTCGACGTCGTGCGGGCGGCATTCTCGTGGTCCTACCGGAAGCTCCCCGCGCCCGCGGCGGGCATGTTCCGCAGGCTGAGCTGGCACGCCGGCCCGGAATTCGGGGTCCCGGCGGCCGCCGCGTTGGCCGACCTGCCGGAACCGAAAGCCCGGCGGGTGCTGGAAGCACTGGCGGGCGCCAACCTGCTCACGGAAGTCGGACGGGAACGCTACCGGTTCCACGACCTGGTGCGTCTCTACGCGCTGGAACGCGCCGAGGCGGAGGAGACGGCGATCGACCGGACGGCTGCGGTACGACGCCTGCTGGAGTGGTTCCTGCGGATGGCCGATGCCGCCGACCACCAGCTGACCCGCCGCTCCTACTGCGTGACGCTGGCCCACACCGGTGCCGACGAGTTCTTCCCCGACCAGCGGCGGGCGATCCAGTGGTGCGAGCTCGAGCGCGTCAACCTGAAGGCCGCGATCCGCCAGGCCTCCGACAGCGGCGAGCACTCGATCGCGTGGCGGTTGCCCGTCGCACTGTGGGGTTTCTTCTTCCTGAACAAGCACATGGAGGACTGGACCAGTGCCTTGACCATCGGATTGGCGTCGGCCAAAGAAGCCCGCGACCGCCGCGGCGAGGCGTGGATCCTGCACGCGCTCAGGGAAACCCGGTTCAGCATGCACGAGGCGGCGGATGCTTCCGGATACCCGAGGGAGGCGCTCGCCATCTTCCTCGACATCGGCGACCAATGGGGCGTCCGAGAAGCACTGAGCAACCTCGGCTACTCCCACCGCCTGCTGGGACAACCCGAACAGGCGCTGGTCCACCTGAACGACGCCCTGACCCTGTGGCGGCAAACCGAGGACCTGTGGGGCCGGGCGTGGACGCTGCACAGCCTCGGCGAAACCTACCTCGACCTGCGCCGGTGGGACGAAGCGGCGCAAGCCCTGGATGAGGCTCTCCACCTGTTCGCCCGCATCGAGCACAGGCAAGCCGAGGGCTTCGCCATGAGCAACCTCGGCTACGTCCTCCTCGGCACGGAGCAGTTCGCGTCGGCCATCGATCAGTTCCACCAGGCCATGGCCGTCCACGACGAGGTCGGAGACCGCTGGAGCACGTCCCGCAGCATGACCGGCCTCGGCATCGCCCTGCACGCCACCGGCAACACCGAAGACGCCGACAGATATTGGCACGAGGCACTCGCCATCTCCGAGGACCTGCAAGACCGGTCAGCCGCGGAACGGATCCGCGCACTGCTCACGGGGTGAGTCGTCGATCTCGCGGCGGAGGAGTCACTCCCCACACGTCCAAGGGCATCCACGGGAGCAGCGCTTCGCGCGGAGCCGTAGCCGCGTGACCGCAGTGCTACGGCTTGGGTCGAGCGAGGAGTCTGCGCAATTGTGCGGACTCACAAGTGCCCACGGCGCGCTGCCCTCCGCGCCTCCGTGCATCGGGCAGTATTGCTCCGTGAACGACGGCGCTCTGACCCGCGGTCCCGGAGATGAAGACCCGGTCGACACCGATGGTGGGTCGCGCCCTCGGCGCGGTGCCCGGGCGGGCGGACAACGTGCCCGGGCTTCCACGGACGGAACGGTCATGCAGGCGGGCAGGGACGTCACCGTCAACTACTCCCAACACGTCCACTCCACCGCGCCAAGGGGGTGGTGGACCCGGACGATCGCGGTTCTCGCAGTGGCGGCGGTCGTGGCGGTTGTCGTGGTGGTTGTCGGGCTCACGGACTGGCGTGCGCTCTTCGGCTCCACCTCGATCGGATCGCCGTCACCGACGAGCGGGAGTCCTTCTCCGGGCAGCGCCTTCCCACCACGGCCCACCACGACCGCGAGGACGTCGGAACCCGTGCCGGACACGTCCCTCGGCGAGTCGGAGCCGATCATGACGAAGACGGGGTACCGGCTCACGCCGTCCTCAGATCCCCGGACCAACGACCAGGACAAAATCGACCTCGACACGGGCTGTCCCGGCTGGGGCACGACCTCCGTCCCCATCGGCCGCAAGCGGTGCGGGGAACTCGCCGACCTCATCGTCGAGACCTACGGGCTGCACGCGCCCAACGATGCACCACTGCTCTCGCTCGTGAGCGGCCCGGCCACCCTCACGTCCTGCCGTGACCGGGTTGACGGCGTCGGAACGATACAACTCGAAGACCTGGCCGACGGTGCGGAACTGTGCGTACGCACCGACAAGCACAACATCGCCGCCGTACACGTCAAGTCGGTGGACGACACCGGGGAGATGGTGATCGACTACGAGATCTGGGAACCCTGACCACCCAACCCGCCGGCTCGCTCCGCACCGCCGGGCCGCAGGACCTGATCCGTCGGACGAGTCGGCACAGGTGGTGCGTCACTGGATCGGGTGATGTGCCATGGCCTTCCTTGCGACCGCACGTGCGGCTGAACGGGTTCCCTTCGTCACCTGTTCCGGTGGCCCGGAATACGCCCACCGAATCGGCCCGGGCCCCGCACTACATTGACGGACTGCTCCGGGGACGACTGCGGCGACTGGGGGGAGACGTGTGGCGAACAGTGTTCCAAGCCGAGGAGGGCTCGGCCGGCGGTGAGTGGTTCGACCGGTGGCGTGAGATGAGCAGGGGATCGTCACCGCCCACTCTCACCTACGCCGATCGCCCGGAGGATTTCGCCTCTCCCACCATGCGCATGCTGGACCTGGGCGCGGTGCGGGTCGTCTCGGTCACCGCGCCCCCCATGCGCAACGTCCGAACCCACAGGCTGATCCGGCAGTCCGATCCCGAGCAGTGCAACCTGCTGTTGATCACCGACGGACGATGCTGGTTCGACCACGCCGGCAAACGCGTTCAAGGTGTCCCGGGGGATCTGGTCGTCTACGACACCTCGCACCCCTACGAGGCCCGGATCGAGGCCGACGTCGCGCAGGCGAGCGTTTGCGCGGGATTGCAGGTCCAGTTCCCGCGCACGCTGCTACCCCATCCCGCGATGCTCGACCGGCTCCTCGGCGCGCGGTTACCGCCGCAGGACGGGATCAGGAGCATGCTGACCTCGGTCCTGCTGAACCTCGCCAAGCCGTCGGCCACCTATCTGCAGACCGACCTCCCGCGCCTGGCCGTGATCACCGTCGACCTGGCTGTCGCCCTGCTGGCGCACGAGACCGACACCACCGGGCACGTCGAACCGGAGGCCCGGCAGAGGGTGCTGCTCAGCCGGCTGCTCGACTTCGTGGAACGCCACCTCGGCGACCCCGGCCTCTCCCCCGCGACGCTCGCCTCCGCCCACTTCATCTCCACCCGGTACCTGCACAAGCTCTTCCAGGCCGACGGCAAGTCGGTGGCCGACTGGATCCGCGCCCGCAGACTCGACCGCTGCCGACGCGACCTGGCCGACCCGCGCCACGACGCCCGTCCCGTCCACGACATCGCCGCCAGGTGGGGGTTCGGGGACGGCGCGCACTTCAACCGCCTCTTCCGCCGCGCCTACGGCCTGCCTCCCGGCCAGTTCCGGCGCATGGTGCGCTCGTCTCCGCCGATCATCGGCGGCCGTGACCGTTGACCCGGGGGAAGGGGCGGAGGCCGGCTCACGGTCTCCACCCCTGGTCCTGCCGGCCACTCACTTCGTCCAGTAGGCCGCGAAGCGGTGCCCGCCCGCCTCCTGGTACCCGGTCACGGCCCGGGTGAGCAGGCCCGCGGCGAGTTGGGTGTCGAACTCGGCCTGGTACTGGGCGCCGGTCAGCCCGTGCCGGGCGACGAGCGCGGCCACGGCGGGCTTCTGCTGCCAGATGGCGGAGATCCGCGGGCTACCGTTGTGCGTGTAGGCGGCGAGGTGGGCGAGGTGGCGTCCCGCGGCCTTGTTCTGGTCGAACTCCGTCTGGTACTCGGCGGGGGTGAGGAAGCTCTTGACGAAGAAGCTCCCGACGTCCTTCTTCTCGTAGAGCGCCGTGTAGCTGCGCTCACCGGACACGGACACCGGGCTGACGTTGACCGGCCGCCAGCCCTTCGCGGTCAGGTCGTCGAACGCCTTCTGGTGCTCGACCGCGGACAGGCCGTGGTAGGCCGTGCACTCCGGGCCCGGCGACTTGACGAAGATCGGCGCGTAGCGGATGCCGCCGCCGCTGAGGTAGCTCTCGACGTGGACCAGCCGGAAGCCCTGCTTCGTGAACGTGTCGAAGACGGTCTGGTAACCCGCGGCCGTCAGCCCGTGCTTGGCGGTCCGGGGCACGCCGTCGGCCGGGCGGAAGACGACGTTGAAGAACGTCTCGCCGTTGACGTCGTAGCCGTCGATCCACACCAGCCGGTACCCCGACTTGGTGATCCGGTCGAACTCCAGCTGGTAATCGCTCTCGGCGATGCGGTGCCGGGCGATCTCGGCCCAGCCCGGCGGGTACCAGGCGGGCGCGGTGGCCGCCGGCCAGATCGCCGAGGTCACGTTCGGCAGGCACTGGTCGTCGGCCTTCACCCACGGGCCGGCCGGGTCCGGCGGGTTGAGCGCCGACCGGTCGAGCACGTAGAGCGTGTGGTAGGGCAACGGGCGCAGCGGCCCACCCCAGGGCACCGTGGCGTTGATGCTGTGGACGTGCAAATGCGGGCCGCTGGAGTTGCCCGAGTTGCCGGCCAACCCGAGGAAGTCGCCCTCCTGCACGACCGCGCACTTGGCGAGCAGCGCGGGGTTGAGCGACCCCTTCCGGAAGTGCGCGTACAGCACCAGCTCGTCACCGTGCTGGAGGTAGAAGTGGTTGCCCTCCACCGGGTCGGGCGGGGAGAGGTCCTGTCCCGGGGCCGGGTTGTCGGGCCGGTCGTCGGCGAAGGCCACGACCGTGCCGTCAGCCATGGCGTAGACGGGCTTGCCCCAGATGCGGAAGTGCTCGTTCTTGTCCCCGGCCTTGCCGGGCAGGAGTTCCGACCACTGGAGCTTGGCCGGGTCCCAGGCGACGACGCCCATGTCGTAGGCGAACAACTGGCCGCCGTCACCGGCCGGGGCGTGCGTGCCGCTGCGGCCCGACCAGTACTCGCCCTGCTTGAGGTCGGTGGCCCGCGCCGGGAACCGGTAGCTGGCCGCCGCGGTCGGGCTGCTGTGGGGCGCCAGCGGCAGCAGGACGGCAGCCGGGGTGTCGAAGCCGTCGCACGTGAGCCCCACTCGGACGGTGGCCGGCGCCGGCACGGGCAGGAAGACGGTGTTCGCGGCGGCGAAGGACCACGACGCGGTCTTCCCGGCCGCGATCGTCAGGTTGACCGGGATGGTCACCGGGTTCACCGCCGGCGCACCCACGAAGGAGACGAGCACCTCGGTGACGTGCACCTGTTGGCCCTCGTTGTTCTTGATGACCAGTCTCAGCGACAACTGGCCCTTGGCCGGACCGCCGGCGGACGGCGGCGCGAGCCGCCCGTACACCACCGCCCCGGCCTCCACCGGCTCGACGGACATCACGACGTTGGGCGATCCCATGGCGTCCTCCTCGCTCCCCACGACGAAACGTTGCGGGACAACCATGTCCGCCCGGCCGGCCCCGTGTCGTTGACCGCGACGGCACAGCGGTTGACGATCCGCGCACTGATGACGTGATCGGCGCGGGCCGACTCGTCGTGGTCCGTGGCCAACCAGGGCGGTGGTGTGGTCGGTATCGGGTCTGGCGGCTTTGCCGTGTCAGGGTGACGAGTCGTGGTCCGGTTCCGCGGACAGCCATCCGAGGTGGCGGGCGGTGTTGGTCAGGATGTCCATCAGTTGTGGCGCGATGTCGAACCGGTCGCGGTTGATCGTCAGGCCGGCCGCGAGGTCGCCGTGCGGGGCGCGTTCGGTGGCCGCCTTCCAGTCCGCCAACATCTCGAGCAGGTCGATCAGGGTCATGCCGTTGATGCCGTCGGCGAAGTGCTCCGGGTGGTGGCGGTTGTGCGCGTAGTGGTGTCGCAGCCCTTCGCCCATCCCTTCGACCAGGGACGAGTACTCCTCACTGCCGTAGGCCGCGGCGCGCAGGCGTGGCACGACCTCGTCGTAGACGCCCCGCTCCGGCTCGCGGGTCTTGCTCAGGTCGTGCCGGACGGACCGGTCGAGCAACTCCTTGATCGGCCGGCCCATCAGCTCGGCGACCCGCAGGCTGTGCCACAGCGTGTCCGGCGTGGAGTCGTACGGCATGCCCATGTGCTCCCCTTCGACGGGAAATGCGGATCGGGATCACCCGGTCGAGACGGCCCGACCCAAGGCTGTGAACGGTGATCGGGGCGTCGGGGCCGGTGCCACGTCGCAGCCGCTGGACGCCACCGCGGGCCAAGAGAGGACTGTAGGCCGCGTCGCGCGGGCGCTCGGCGGGATCGGGCGCTGCCACCCGGTCGGGCCGCGCCTGTTGGTGTCGGTCACAGCGCGCCCGGGCGACGCGGTGACCGGCCACCTCGAAACGCTGACCATCCGGCGCTCCGACGGCGACCGCGGGCACCCGATGATCGGCATGGTGGAAGGGTCGTCACGTCGTGCGGGGCCGGCGTTTCAGCCGGGCGGGGTGTGGACGACGCGCCTGGCGATCTCGGCGTCGAGTGGGCTCATGTCCTCGCCGACGGGGCCCGACGGCGGCCACCACAGGAAGTCGAGCACCTCGTCGTTGACCAGCAGTCGGGGCAAGGCCCGGAGCCGGACCCGGTAGACGGCGAGGAGTTCGTGGCGGTCGGGGTCGACGAGGTCGAACTCGGCCACCGCGACGCCGTCCGCCTCCACCCCGTCGATGCCGGTCTCCTCCCGCAACTCCCGGACCGCGGCCTGACGGGACGTCTCGCCCGGCTCGCGTGACCCTCCCGGGAGTTCCCACTGCCTTCGCCAACTGTCGAAGACCATGAGCACGGCCCCCGCGTGCTCGACCACGACCACGGACGCCGGAACGGACGCCGGATCGTCCAAGCGCTCCAACTCCGAGTCCGTGACGACGCGGAACCCCGTCAACGTGTTGCCCGCACGGTCCCGGACCGCGGGCATCGGGTCGCCGTCATGCGACCGGTCAGCTCGCGGACACCGCATGCTCAGGACGTCCGTTCTCGTGCTCGTTCTGCGCGGCAGTGCCGAGGACCCGCCCGAGCCATTCGGTGCGGGTACGGCGGGCGGCGGTCGACAGGCGTGCCTGTGGGTGGAGCGCGTCGAACGCGTGGAACCCGCCCGCCCAGACGTGCAGTTCGGCCTGGCCGCCCGCCGCCCAGATCCTGGTGGCGTAGTCGACGTCCTCGTCCCGGAAGACCTCGGCGGTGCCGCAGTCGATGTAGGTCGTGGGCAGGCGGGAGAGGTCGTCGGCCGTCGCCGGGGAGACGTAGCGGGACACGTCCTCGCTGTCGCCGAGCACCGACCGCCACGCGAACTCGTTCATCTCGCCGGTCCAGACGCCGGGGCCGCCGGAGAACTGGCGGCTCGACGTCGTGGTATTGCGGTGGTCGAGCATCGGGCAGCTCAGCACCTGCGCGACGATCGCCGGGCCGCCGAGGTCACGCGCCATCAGCGTGACGCCGGCCGCGAGGCCCCCGCCGGCGCTGATCCCCGCGACGACGATGCGGGCGGGGTCGACACCCAGCTCGTCCGCGTGCTCGGCCACCCACACCAAGCCGCGGTAGCAGTCGTCGACCAGGGTGGCGCCGGTGAACTCCGGCGCCAGCCGGTAGTCCACGGAGACCACCACGGCGCCGAACGCGACGAGCCACTCCAGCGGGATGTCGATCTGGGAGAGGCGGTCGCCCATGACCATCCCGCCGCCGTGGATCCAGTAGACGCACGGCATCGCGGACTCGTCCGCCCTCGTCGGGTTGAAGATCGAGAGCGGGATCTCCGTGCCGTCCTGCGCGGCAACGGTGACCTCCCGACGGTCGACCGGGTGACCGGCGAGGAACGTCTCGGCCGGCGGCGACGGGACCTGCCGCAACCGGGCGAGGATGTCCGTGTCCAAAGTGGACATGAGTGGCACCTCGGCGAGCAGCGCGCCCAGCTCGGGGTCGTGTGCGGGGTGTGGTGCGGTCATGACGGTTCCTCTTCCCGTCAGAGGGCGGACTTGCCGCCGACCGGCACCAGGTCGGTGTACTCGGACTCGCCGACGAGCAGCGGCCGGAGCGCCGCGACGAAGACCTGCGCGGGCTCGGAGGCGAAGACCGCGGCGTGTGCCTCGGGGGTGGTCCAGCCCTCGATGACGTGGAGGACGTCCGGGTTGCTCGCCGAGCGGCTGACCAGGAAGACGACGCAGTCGTCGTGGGGCAGGGACGGCGCGTCGAGCATCAGCTCAAGGACCTCGTCCCCCTTGCCCGGCTGAGCGGTCATCGTGGCGGCGAAGCCGTGGCCGACGGTCATGCGATCACTGTCTCCTCGGTCTTGGAGCGTGATGTGCTCCGGAACTCCGACGACTCCAGGAAACCGTTCCGACCAGTGGTTTTGCCAGATGAATGCTCTCTTTCCCTTGCACGATCCTCTCAGTGCGGGCTCGCCTCCGGGGTCACGGGCTGGTGATCTGCCCGACGAGCGTGCCGTTCTGGGTGGTGACGCCCTGGCCGGTGGCGCATTGCAGGAGGTTGAGAACCGGGTAGAGCCAGACGACGGTGGCGTTGCCGCCCGGGAACTTGCCGCTGATGACGGGTCCGGTTCCGGTGACCTGTTCGGTGCCGCCGAGGACGACCTCGGTGAAGGTGAGGTCGACCACGGACTGCTCGCCGGTGTTCCACGTGATGGTGAAGGCGGGGTCGCGGACGATGCTGGGTGGCGCGAGGCAGGACGCCTGGTCCAGGACGATGCTGCTGCCCGACGTGCCGCTGGTGATGGCGGGATCGGTGGACAGGCAGGAGTTGAGGCTGTCGGTCTCGGTGTAGGCGACCGTCCGCGGCGTGTAGGTCAGGCCGGGCTGGTAGGTGATGGTCGAGCCACCCGTGCAGGTGGTCGAGGAGGCGGCCGAGGCGGTGGGTGCGGCCGACAGGACGGCGGCCACGGCCAGGACGGCGCCGGCGGCGAGCGCGGTCCACCGCCGACGGGTGCGGCGTGGCACCGTGATCGGCAACTGCGGCGTCGGCGCGGTGGGCGGTTTGGGTTTTCCGTTGCTGGACAAGGTGGCCTCGTTTCGACGTGCCGGACCGGGCGTGGGGACGACTCCCGCGGTCGGGCCGGCGAGCAACCGGACCACCATGCTGAGCCCGAAAGGGTGTACGGGGTAGAGGAAGAAGACCCGGAAACGGCACGAGCCGACGTCCGTCGCGGCAGCGGACGGCAGCGGACGGCGTTCCAGGCGCGCAGTGCGAGCGGTTGAAGCGCTTCGACGGGTCCGGGTGCCGCAGTTCTCGGCGGAGCGTGCGGTCGGGGGTTACCCGGTGAACAGCGTGTCGCCCCAGAAGCCGCCCTCCCGGACGCCCGGCGGGATGGCGAAGTGGCCGGAGCCGGTGTGCTCCAGGTACTCCATCATCCTGTCCTTGGTGGACAGTGCCTGCTGCATCGGCACGAACTGGGTCGCCGTGTCGCGGTTGAAGCAGATGAAGAACAGCCCCGCGTCCAGGTGGCCGAGGCCGTCCGAGCCGTCGGTGAAGTTGTAGCCGCGGCGGAGGATCTTCACTCCTCCCAGGGCTTCCGCGGACGCCAGGCGGATGTGGGCGTCCTCCGCGATGAGGGGTTTTCCGCCCTTGCCCTTGACGTGCAGGTCGACCGGGTCGAACTCGGCGAGTTGGCCGAGCGGCGCGCCGACGCTTTTGGTCCGCCCCACGACGGCCTCCTGCTCGGCCAGGGACGTGCGGTCCCAGATCTCGACGTGCATGCGGATGCGGCGCGCCACCAGGTAGGTGCCGCCGGTCAGCCAGTCCGGGCCGTCGCCGGGCTGCACCCAGACGTGCTGCCGCAGCAGGTCGTGGTCCTCGGCCTTCAGGTTGTTCGTGCCGTCCTTGAAGCCGAACAGGTTGCGCGGGGTGGCCTGGGAGGTGGAGGTGGACGACGTGCGCCCGAAGCCCAGCTGCGACCAGCGCACGGCCACGCGCCCGAACCCGATGCGCACGAGGTTGCGGATGGCGTGGACGGCGACCTGCGGGTCGTTGGCGCACGCCTGGATGCACAGGTCGCCGCCGCTGCGGTTCTCGGCGAGGTCGTCGCGGGGGAACCGGGGCAGGTCGATCAGGCGTGGCGGGCGCAGGTCGGCCAGGCCGAACCGCTCGTCGAACAGCGAAGGTCCGAAGCCGATCGTCAGCGTGAGGCCGGACGCGGGCAGGTCCAGCGCCTCCCCCGTGTCCTTCGGCGGCGCGTCGGGGCGTCCGCCGACGGCCCCGCCGGCGACGGCCTCCTGCCCCGACGTCATCCGGCGCGCCGCGTCGGTCCAGTCCTTGAGCAGCGCCACCAGGTCCGCGCGCTCGGTGGTGGTGACGTCCAGCGCCACGAAGTGCATCCGGTCCTGCGCCGGGGTGGTGATCCCGGCCTGGTGCTCGCCGTGGAACGGCACGGCGTCGGCCAGGCCGGAGGTGCACCGCACCTCGTCCGTGGCCGCGCCGAGCGCGCCCGCCGCCGCGCCCGCGCCCGCCAGGGCGACGCCCGCTCCGGCGAGCCCGAGCAGCCGCCGCCGGGGCAGCCCGGTCACCGCGACACCACCTCGGCGACGTGGGAGATCGGCTCGCCGAGCGCGTCCACGGCCGCGGCCAGCGCCTTGACCTCCGGCTCGGTCAGCGCCGTGTAGGGCTTGAACCCGTCGCCGTCGCGGTGCGCTTCCAGCAGGGCGTCCAGGGCGGCGAACTTCTCGTCTACGGTCGTGACGAGCGCCTTGTCCCTCTCCTCGATCACCGGCCGCAGGGCGGCGATCGCGGCCTGGGAGCCGTCGACGTTGGCCCGGAAGTCCCACAGGTCGGTGTGCGAGTAGCGGTCCTCCTCGCCGGTGATCTTGCCGGTGGCGACCTCGTCCAGCAGTTCCTTGGCGCCGTTGGCCAGTTGCAGGGGCGTCAGCTCGACGGCCTTGGCCCGCCGCACGACCTCGCCGACGTCGGTCAGCAGTCGGTCGGCGACGGCGGCCGAGTCGGCTTGCGGGCCGGACTCCCACAGGTCCTTCTCCAGCCGGTGGAAGCCGGTGAACTCCAAGCCCTCCTCGATGACGTCCTCGCGGCCGTCGATCTTCGGGTCGAGGTCGCCGAAGCTCTCCGCGACGGGTTCGATCCGCTCCCAGTAGGTCCGGGCGACCGGGTACAGGGCCTTGGCCCGCTCCACCTCGCCCGCCTTCACCGCGGTCACGAACTCGCCGGTCTTCGCCAGCAGGCTGTCGGCCTGCGAGTTGACCCACCGCTGGTAGCTCCGGGCGGCCTCGGCGAGCGCGGCGTCGGTGTCGGTGGACTTGCGGCCGTCGCCGGTGACGGTGAACGCGCCGCGGATGCCGTCGCCCTTCATGCCCGGCTTGCACGCGGTCTGCAACGCCCCGGGCTCGGTGACCTCCACGATGAGCCGCCGGGTGAGGCCGGGCCCGATGTTCTCGACCTCGCCGAGGATCCGGTCGCCTTCGGCGAACAGGTAGAACTCGGTGACCTTCGTGCCCTTGTTGGTCACCTCGAAGGTCACGTTGCCGGTGGTCGCCTCGGTGCGGGCGACCTCGCAGGCGTCGTCGGACGCCTGCACGGCGATGACGCCGCCGTCGTCCGCGGCGGGCGTGCTCGTGCCGCACGCGGCGAGCAGGAGGAGCAGGGCGAAGCCCAGGGTGCGCTTGGACACGTGCGTGACTCCGGTTCAGTTGCCCGACGCGACGCGGGCGCGCGGGCGGATCAGGAACAGCGGCAGGACGATGGCGACGTACCCGGTCCAGGCGACGGCCTGGAGCACGGTCGTGCGCTGGGAGTAGTTGAAGATGCCCTTCAGCAGCGCCCCGTGCCAGGAGTCCTCGGGAACGGACTCGCTCAGGTCGAACGCGAGGGTGTCCAGGCCGGGCAGGATCGCCGCTTCCTGGAGGTCGTGCAGGCCGTAGGCGAGGACGCCGGCCGCCACGAACACCAGCAGGGCGCCCGTCCAGGTGAAGAAGGTGCCCAGGTCGAACCGGATCGCGCCGCGGTAGAGCAGGAACGCGAGCGCGATCGCGACGGCGATGCCGACCAGGAACCCGATCAGCGGCTGGGTCGTGCCGCCGCCCGCGCTCTGGACGCTGGAGTAGAAGAAGACGGCCGTCTCCAGACCTTCGCGGCCGACGGCGAGGAACGACACCGCGACGATCGCGAGCGGCCCGACGTCGACGGCCTGGTCGAGCCTGTCGCGCAGGTCCCCGGCGATCGTGCGCGCGGTCGAGCGCATCCAGAAGATCATCCCGGTGACGAACGCGACGGCGAGGATCGACATGCCGCCGCCCAACGCCTCCTGCGCCTCGAAGCCGAGGGTGGCGGTGGTGAACGTGATCACCGCGCCCACGGCCACGGACAGCGCCACGGCGACGCCGACCCCGGTCCAGACGTGCGGCAGCTTCGACCGGCGGTCGGTCTTGACCAGGAAGGCGACCAGGACGCTGACGACGAGCGCGGCTTCGAGCCCTTCCCGCAATCCGATCAGCCCGTTGCTCACGAGCACCGCGCACCCCGCCTTGTTTAGGTAAGCCTAGGCAAACTTCGACAAGACTGTAGAAGATGAGCGGTCCGGTTTGTCAAGCGGCGCACATCGGGCACGTCGACGGCCGGCGAGGAGGGATCGACTACCGCAGGGAGGCGAGGTGCAGCAGCTCGACCAGGTCGTAGACGCACTCGCCCGTCCACCCGACCGTCCCGGCCGCCAGCAGCACCGGGAGCACCGCCGGCCACCGCCGGCGCAGGTCCGGCGCGATCAGCGCCGACACCCTCCGGGGCACGGCTCCGGGCGTCGAGCCCGACGCGGCGAGCAGGCCGTGCGGCCGACGCCCGTGCCCCGACGTGGCCAGCGCGGCGTGGCCGAGCGCCCTGGCGACCGCGCGCCGGTCGCCCAGTTCCGCCGCGGCGGCTTCGTCCGCGGCACGTTCGGCCAGGTAGGCGACCTTCCTCGCGACCGGCCACAGCACGGGGTGGATCGCCGCGGCCAACCGCGCGAGCCACACCAGCCGGTGGTGGCCGCCGGCCAGGTGCGCGCGCTCGTGGGCGAACACCGCCGCGCGCTGGGGCCCGTCGAGCGCGCCCAGCATCCCGGTGGTGACGACGATCCGACCGGGTTCGCCCTTCGCGGCGGGGAGCGCGAAGGCGTCCGCGCGGGCGTCGTCCACCACGACGACGCCCTCGTGCCGGTCCAGCCACCGGACCTCGCCGCGCACCGCCTCGACCGCGCGCCGCCGCCGTGCCCGTGCGACGGCGACCACGGCCACGATCGCGCACGTCCACGCCAACGACACCCACGGGACCCACCGCACGTGCGCGGTGTCGGCGACGACCTCGTCCGCCGACCAGTGCCCCCACGCGGCGACGACCGGCAGCTCCGCCAACGCCTTGAGCGCGAACGACAGCAGGGTCACCGCGCCCGCCCCGGCCGCCACCACCGCCGTCCACGCGAACACCCGCACCGCGAGGCCGGGGCGCACCCGGTCGGCCAGCGACGCCGTGCCCAGCAGCACCAGCAGCGGCGTGGCCAGCACGGACCAGGCGAAGTGGTCGAACACGGGAACCCCCTTCGGGACGGCCCAGTCTCGCACGGGCGGGCACGGGCGCGGACGCCGCCGAGGCGGGTCCGGAATCGGCCGAAGGTACGATTTGCACCGTGGACGACGGCACTGCGAAGAACGACGGCGACCGGCCGTCACGCCGCCATCCCGGAGCGCTGTCGTCCAGGGTCCTCGAGGTGCTCAACGACTCGGCCGAGCCCCTGACCCCGGCCGAGGTCCGGGCACGCGTCGACCCGGCGGGCGCGCTGTCCTACAGCACCGTCGTGACGACGTTGACCAGGCTGCACGACAAGGGCATGGCGACGCGCAGCCGCGACGGCCGCGCGTACCGCTACACGGCCACCACCGACCCCTCGTCGCTCACGGCCTGGCGCATGGGCAGGTTGCTGGAGAGCGAGCCGGACCGCGCTTCCGTGCTGACCCGCTTCGTCGGCGCGCTCGCCGAGGACGACGAGCGCGTCCTGCGCGACCTGCTGCGCGACCTCGACGACGGTCAGAGCGGCGTCACCCGGTAGTCCTGGAAGGCGGTCACGACCAGCAGGACGACCGCCGCGTACCAGGCGGTGAGCACCAGGGGGAGCGGTCGGGTCGTGGAGGGGGCCGTGGTCACCGGGCGAGTTCCCGGTCGATCGCGGCCTTGAGCGCCTCGTAGGTGGGGTCGCCCTCGAACAGGGCGCCGTTGACGAAGAACGTCGGGGTGCCGCGGACGTCGAGCGCGATCCCGTCGTCCCGGTCCTTGCGCACGCGCTCCAGCACGGCAGGGTCGTCCAGGTCGGCCTCGAACTTCGCCACGTCCAGCCCGAGCGCCTCGGCGAACCCCACGAACGCCTCCCGCTGCGAGTCCCGCTTCTCGCCCCAGGTCGGCTGGGCCTCGTACATGGCCCGGTACATCAGGTCCAGCTTGCCCTGCCGGCCCGCGGCCTCGACCGCGCGGGCGGCCAGTTCGGCGTTGCGGTGGCCGGGGATCGGGAAGTGGCGCATCACGAACGACACCCGGTCGCCGTACTCCGCCCGCAGCTGCTCCACGCCGGGGAACGCCGCCCGGCACGCCTCGCACTCCAGGTCGAGGAACTCGACCACGGTGACCTCGGCGTCGGCGGTCCCGGACAACCGGTGGCTGTCCGGGCGCACCAGCGGGACGGACGTGCCGGGGTCCGGCTGCGCGCCGGCGGCGGGTGGCGTGTCGTCCGGGCGGTTGACCAGCGCGAGCGCTGCCACGACCGCGACGACGGCGGCGATCACGGTCAGGGAGACCTTCGCGTTCTTCGTCATGTTCACGTTTCCACTTCGGTTCGCTGTGACGAGTCAGGGGGATGGCCGCGCCCGGGAAGGGGTGGGCGGCAGCACGCGGCGGCCGCGCGCGAACGCGGCTCGACGTCGTGGATCGGCGGCGGTTCGCCGCGGGAGGGCCGGTTCGCCGCGAGAGGGGCGGTTGGCCGCGGGAGGGACCGGGAGCGGTGCCCGGTTCGGGCGCGTCCGGGGCGGACGTGCCGGGTGCTCCTACGTGCGCAGCACGCAGAGCTGGGTCAGGCGCGGGGCCGGCAGGTGCCCGCGGGGCAACGAGACGGCCGGCAGCCGCACGGCCGCGGACAGCGGCACGAGCGGGCTGCGCAGGCCGAGGACCGCCAGGAGGGCGGCCACGAGCAGCATCAGGCAGGCGCCGATCGTGCCGTCGCGGTCGGCGGGCGCTTCCCCGGTCGGGAGGCCCGGCCGTTCGTCGGGGTGGGCGTCGAGCACGGCCGTGGCCGCCCCGGTGGCGCAGCACGCCGCGGGCGGGAGGCCGGCCGCGCACGCCGGGTTCTGCAACAGCACGATGCCGACGACGGCGACGAGCACGGCCAGGAACCGCACGAGCCTCACTCGCGCCGCGGCCGTCCTGCCCGTTCCCGACACGGGCCCCAGGTTAGCCAGTGCCCGTCGTGCCGCTGTGCACCAGGCATCCTCCGCGCGGCGTCATCTCGACGCATCGATGGGTACTTGTTCGTGGTCGCGGTCGATGACGCCGGAATTCCGGACGAAGACCGGGTGCTCGCCGTCCTCGTTCGCCCGGGGAATCGAGGACGGCCAGGCCGCTCACCCGGTCGTGCCCCACGACGACCAGGATCGGCCGGCGTCCCGCAGTCGCGGAGGGCGTTCAGGGTCGCCGATCCGCAGCCGACGCCCGGGGACGTGGTCGGCGGGCGGTCGACGGGCGGGCGGTTTAGCGTGGGCCCGATCGCCGACACGACCGCAGCCGGAGGGGGCAGTCATGGTGGTTCGCACGAGTTCGTGGCCCGCGGGCACGCCCTGTTGGGTCGACATCAGCACCGACGTCGACCGCGCCGTCGCCTTCTACGGCGAGCTGTTCGGCTGGCGGTTCGACGTCGCCGGCCCCGAGTACGGCGGGTACGGGGTGGCGTTGCGGGACGGGCACCCGGTGGCCGGGGTCGGGCCCAAGCAGGACCCCGGGCAGCCGTCGGCGTGGACGACGTACCTCGCCACCGACGACGTGGAGGCGTCCGCCGAGGCCGTCACCCGGGCGGGTGGCCAGGTCGCGTTCGGGCCGATGGTCGTCGGCGACAAGGGCACCATGGCCGTCGCGGCGGACCCGACCGGGGTGCTGTTCGGCCTGTGGCAGGCCGGCACGAACACCGGGGTGGACCTCGCCAACGAGCCGGGCAGCCTGGTCTGGAACGAGCACACGAGCGGCGACGTCGGCGCGGCGAAGCGGTTCTACGCCGAGGTCTTCGGCTACACCTACGCCCCGGTCGAGGGCGCCGGCGACTACTCCACCATCGCGCTCCCCGGCGACGCGCGGCCCGTCGGCGGCATCGGCGCGGGCGCCGGCGGGTGGCAGGTCTACTTCCAGGTCGCCGACGCGGACGAGGCCGTGGCGGCGGTGCGGCGACTCGGCGGCACGGTCGTGGACGAGCCCGTGGACACGCCGTACGGCCGCATGGTGAAGGTCGCCGACGACCAGGGCTCCACCTTCCACCTCATGGGCGTGCCCGCCGAGTAGCGCGCCCGTCGCGGGGCCGACGACCGGCAGGGCGTCGGCCCCGAAGCCTGTCCGCACAACGGTTCCCCCCGCCGCACGTCCCGGTGGCGGCGCAACGCGCTGCGCCGATCGGTCCAGTTGATCACGGACGCTGGACAACGACGCCGAAGTGCGCTGAGGTGGAGGCACTGGGGCATCACTGGGGGTAGGTCGACGGAAGTCCGCTCCGCGCGTCGCCGACGCGCGGAGGCGTTGTCGCGCGCGCTTCCGCGCGAATCCCCCGCTGTTCCGGAGGCCCTCGCCAACAGCGTGTGACGAAGGGGAACTCTGTGGGGAAGAGACCGTTGTCCTTGGTGGCCGCCGCCCTCCTGGCGACCGCGGCCGGCGCGGCGTCGCCGGGTCCGGCCGCCGCCGCGCCGGCGGGACCCGGCGCCGTGATCGAGGTGAAGCTGTCGTCCGGGGCGGACGTCGCGGCGGTGCGACAGGCGCTGGACGACCGCGAGATCGCCCGGGTGACGCCGCTGTTCGCGCGCCTCGGCGACCGGCTGGCGCCGGGGGGCGGGGGGGCGGGGGGCGGTGGGCCCGCAGGGCCGCCCCGGTGCGGCCCCCCGCCGGGTGCGGGCCTTGGTGGGCGGTGGGGGCGCGACCGCGGACGGGGAGGTCGGGCGGTGGC
>NZ_JBHYXZ010000022.1:0-10874 GCF_042752395.1 Actinosynnema sp. NPDC059335
CGGGTTCCAGTCCGCGGTCGTGCTGACCCGTCCGGACCGGCGATGACCGCCGTGGTGACCGGCCTGGGCGTGATCGCACCCAGCGGTGTCGGCGTTGGCGAGGTGCCGGGCGACCAGGTGCCGGTCACCACGGCCGCGATCGGTATGCGGGCAGTACCCGGTGCGGTCGTGCTCGATGTCGCCACCACCGTGCCGGCCGTGGAGCACGGCCGTGCCACCGACCCCGGGCGTCGGCCAGACCTGGTTACCGGAACGTGCCGCGAGGCCGACTCCCGTACGGCTCTGTTCCGGAGCCGGCACGGCGGCGATTCGACGCTCGCGCTCCGACGCCCGAGATCCCTCACAGGAGGCAACCGACATGGACTCGAACCTTTCCCCGGCTGACCTGGCGGCCCTGATCAGCCGGTGCACCGGCGTCGTCGTGACCGCCGAGGACGTCACCGACCCGCGGCGCACCTTCGACGACCTCGGCGTCGACTCGCTCGGCCTCATGGGGGTCCTGGCGGAGCTGCAACGCAACCACGGCATGCCGCGCGACGTGGACATGCAGGCGGATCGGTCACCGCGAGAGCTGTTGTCAGCGCTGACGGAGAGGACGTGAGCAGTCGTCCACGCCGCCTCCCGGACGGGTTCACCAGCGGGTCAGGCGAGGGAGAGGAAGAGCTTCTCCAGTCGGGCGCGGTCGAGGACGTCGCCGTCCTCGCCGGCGGCGATGCACTGCTCCAGTCCGGTGGCGATGATGGCGAAACCGGCCTTGTCCAAGGCGCGGGAGACGGCTGCCAGCTGCGTGACGACGTCCTCGCAGTCCCGTCCGGCCTCCAGCATCCGGATCACACCTGCGAGTTGGCCCTCCGCACGGCGCAGCCGCTTGATCACGTCACCGACGACCCGGGTGTTCTCCAGTTGCACGTCCTCATCCTCCCCTGCCACCGAGTGATACCCCCTGGGGTACTGCTGGTACAGCGTCGTTCGGCCCGCCGGCATTCCGAAGGCCATGGCCGCGGCTTCACCGTTCAGCGGTCGCCACCGCCCGCTTGGCCCGATGTGCCGCAGTGGGCACCGCGGTACGAGTCCCAGGCACGTCCCGATCACGAGACCGACCCCTGCCACCACGAGGAGCGCGGGGACGCGGAGCGGGTCCGGCGCCTGCTGGGCCAGGACGAAGGCTCCCCTGACGAGCAGGAACCAGCCGAAGCCCCGGCGCAGCGCGTCCCCGCGGATCCGGGGCGCCAGCCGCCCGCCCACGGCGGCGGCCGTGACCGCCCCGGTGATCGCCCAGTCGATCGGCACCGCGCCCAGGTAACCGGCCAGGCCCGCGGTCGACTTCACGCCGACGACCACGAGCGAGGAGGCGATGGCCTCCTTGGTGTCCATTCCGGCCACGTACCCGAGCAGCGGCACCATCGAGATCAATCCGCCGCCGCCGAGCAGACCCAGCACGATCCCGACGACGACGGCCGGCGCGACGGTCAGCACCGGCACGGTTCACCGGTCCCGGGAGGAGCCGGTGGTCGGCGGGGCACCGCGGTCGCGACGACGTCGGTTCCCGGGCATCCTCTCCGGCGCCATGTCCAGGGCGCAGGTCGGCGACGACCGGCCCACCGCCGACGAAGCCCGCCACCCGGGTCGCGCCGGGCACGACCACGTCGGCGACCACCGCCGTGAGCACCAGCGCGCCCGCCGCGAAGTGGACCTGGCGCTCCAGGTCCCATACCTGCCGACCCCGGTTGAGCAGCCCGCCCGCTCGCAGGCGGCGATGCCGCTCACGAGCGCCTCGCCGTGGCCGAGACCTGCGCCGGCCGGCACTTGCCGTGCCCGGCCCGCGCGCCGACCCGACAGGCGGACGAGGACGACGTCCCGGTCGCGCAGCGGAACAGCCCGCCCAACCGGTGACGGAGCTGGTCCAGCGGCACGTCATCGCACCGGGAATGTGCTTGCTCCGAAATGCGCAGGTGATCGAACGTCGATCAGGCACGGTGCGGACGCTTCGTCGGCGAGGGCGTTCCCGCAGCGAGGACGCGTCGACGGTGGGCCTCGTCACGCGTGGACCTCCCGGTCAGGGCGTGGCGGCGTCGTGAGGGGGACGCCGGCCGCGCCGGCGTTGTCGAAGGAGTCGTCGATCGCGACGACGTCGACACCTCGGGCGTCGAGCAGTGCGGCCACGACGCCGGCGCGGTAGCCGCCGGCGCAGTGCACCCAGACCGGACCGACCGGGATCTCGTCGAGGCGGTCGAGCACCTCGTGGATGGGGATGTGCGCGGACCCGGTGATGTGCCGTTCCACGCGTTCCTGTTCGCGGCGGACGTCGAGGACGGCGGTCCTCGGGTCGCGGGCGAGTTCGGCGGCGAGGTCGCCGAACGAGGCGGTGGCGTAGCGGCGCAGCGGCTCACCTCCCGCCCAGTCCCCGGGACCGCCGGTGGCCATCGCGGCCGGGCGGTCGATGCCGATGCGGACGAGTTCGCGTTGGGCCTCGGCGACGTCTTCGGCGGTCTCGCCGAGCAGCGTCACGGGCGTGCCCCGGGGGAGGAGCCATCCGAGGTAGGTGACGAACGGCCCGTCGAGGCCGAAGTTCACCGTGCCCGCGACGTGACCCGACGCGAACACCGTCCGGCTGCGCAGGTCGACGACCCATTCGCCGTCCCGGATGCGGCGGCGCAGCTCGGTCGGGTCGGTCTCGGCGGCCGGTGAGAGGTCCGGCGCGCCCGGTCCGGCGGAGTTCGCCGGGGCCATGTGCGCGTAGTACGCCGGGTAGGCGTCGAGCCCGGCGAGCAGCTCCTCGACGTAGGTTTCGAGATCCCTGGTCAGCGCAGGGTTCGTCCGCTTCTCCCCACCGATCGTGCCGGCCGTCGCGTCGGACTGCGTGGCCGAGCAGAAACTGCCGAACCCGTGCGTCGGGTAGACGGCGGTCTCGTCGGGGAGCTCGTGCGCCAGTCGTCGGGCCGAGTGCCACTGGGCGTGTGCCAGCACGTCGGTCTGGTCGGGGCCCAGCAGGTCCGGGCGACCGGTGGAGCCGTACAGCAGCGAACCGCCGGTGAAGACCGCGATCGGGTTTCCGTCCTCCGACAGGGCGAAGGACAGGTGGGTGTGGGTGTGACCGGGTGTGAGCAGGACCTCGACCCGCATCCGGTCGCCGACGTCGACCACGTCGCCGTCGCGCAAGCCGTCCCTTTCGAAGGACACCGGGTCGTCGGCGTTGAGCAGGTACTTCGCACCGACCGCGCGAGCCAGGTCGTAACCGCCGGTGACGTAGTCGTTGTGGACGTGGGACTCGAAGACGTGGGTGATCCGGACCCCTGCGGCGCGCGCGAGGCCGAGCACCCGGTCGTAGTCGCGCTGTGGGTCGACCACCAGCGCGACCTCGCCGTCGTGGGCCAGGTAGCTGCGGTCTCCGAGGCTCGGTGTGTCGATGGGCAGGACGGTGATCACGGGTTGTCCTTCCCCCGGGCCGTTGAGGTCTCGACAGGACGGCCGGACGCGATCCAAGCGTCGGTGCCGCCGAGCACGTTGACGGCGTCGACGCCGACCGCGCCCAGCAGACTCGCGGCCCGGGCGCTGCGACCGCCGGTCTGGCAGATGACGAAGACGGGCCGATCCTCGGGCAGTTCCCCCACACGGGTGGGCAAGACGCTCAACGGCACGTTGTGGGCACCGGGAACGTGCCCCTGTCGGTACTCGGTCGCGTCGCGGACGTCCACGACGAAGACGTCCTCTTCCGCGAGGCGGGCGGCGAAGGCGTTGTGGTCGATCTGTCGTTCCATGGTTGCTCCTACGTCTTATACCCCTAGGGGTATCTGATCCCACCGTACGCCGATCACCGACATGCCCCGGGGGGTATCTGTTCACGGTGCGGCGAGGGCGATCGACGCGTGCGCTGGATGTGCCCGCGTGGTCGATCCGCACGACGGCCGGTCAGGCCCGGAGGCCGCTCCCGGCCACGGCGGGGCACCGGTGCCGTCGAGCGCCTCGCAACCGTCGGTGCGGTCGCCGCGCGGGCCGCCGACGACCGGGGGAGAATGGCCCTCCGGCTGTCGCCGCGCCAGGAGGGACGTCATGCGGACGAGACCGGCACGTCGTGCGGACTTGCGCGGTGCGGCCACGCAGGTGGTCGGTCGTGTCCTGGTGCTCGCGTCGCTGCCGGTCGCCTGTTCGTCCCCGGTCACTCCACCCGCCACCACCACCGCGCAGAGCTCCGCGACGTCGAGTTCCGATCCCGCGATCCAGCCGGTCGTGACGGTGCGGGGCACGGTGCGAGAAGGGGCTGAAACGGGATGCCTCGTGCTGGACGCGGGCGAGCGGCGGTACCTCCTGCTCGACGGCGATCCGCGCGAACTCCCCATCGGCGCCGAGGTGGTCGTGCGCGGCCGGCCCGCGCCAGGCGGCGTCACGACCTGCCAGGAAGGGGTTCCGTTCCACGTCGTCGCGGTGACGCCCACGCCGTAGGGACGGTGGCGAAGCGCGATGCGCGCACCTGCCGAGGCCGGCACGACGCTCAGGCCGAGGGCGGTGACGGTCCGTCGTGTGCGCCATCGTCGATGCGCACCCGGCCTAGGCGAGCTCGCGCGACCACGTCACGCGCCTACGCCGACGAGCTGCGCACCGCGATGGACTACAGCGTCCGCGCGGTAACCGGTCCCTGCGGTCGAGTGGGCGGCCCGGTCGGTGCCGGGAGCCAAGGAGTCCCGGCCGCCGACGACCACATGGGGGGACGGGCGAGAACCACGCGTCGCCGCGGACCTGCGGCCGGGCGGGTCGGGAACCCTCGGACGGGCGGACCTGGGCCGTGCGGGGGCCGGCGATCAACGCGTTGGCCTGGACGTCGTGCCCGGGCGTCCGGTGGGCCGGTCGCCGCGGTGATGGCCACCAGGCCGGGTTGAACCGCGACGGTGGCCATCCCGCGGCACGCTCAGTCGCCCTGTGGCACCCGGATGACGTCCCCGGGGTGGATGACGTTCGGATCGGTGATCGTGGCCGGGTTGGCCGAGACCAGGCGGTGGTACAGGTTGCCCGCGCCGTAGTAGCGGACGGCGAGCCCCCACAACGTCTCACCCGGCGCGACGATGTGCCGCAGGTAGGCGCGATAGCCTGGAACGATCTTGGATCCGAGGACCACCGGCACGACCAGCTTGTCCAGCTCCTCACCGTCCTTGGGGGACGTGTGGTAGACCTCCACGAACAGCCGGCTGAGCTTGAAAGCCGCTCCCGACACGTCCGCCGTGATCTGGAACTGGCTGTGACCTCCCATGCCGTCACCGGCCATGAAGAAGCCCACCACCTCGTCGTGGCCTTCGTGCACGCGGTAGTTGAAATTCGCCTCGAACGCACCGCCCGCCACTCCGGCCACCTGGATCAGGTCGTCCACGAGGTCGTAGGCCCTCGGCTGCTGCACGTCGATCGACATGGTCACACCTCATCTCTTCACCGGCCGTCCTGTCCGGCCTTCGTGTCCGGGCTCAGTCGCGGGATCGGCGGGCGACCTCGTCCAAGGCGACGGCGATCCCGACACCGACCGCCCCGTTGACCACGGCGGTCGCCACTTGGCTGCCGGCGTCGACGCCCAGGCCCAGCGGCTGCACGACGGCGATGGCGGTCATCAGCAGCACGATCCAGGTGGAGAACCGGACCGCATGGGGCGTGGCGGCCGACAGCACCTCCAGCAGGCCGGTGGCGGCGAGCGCGCACACCGCCGCGACCAGTGGGTAGGTGAGCCCGTCCGCGGGTCCCCACGCCTGCGTGGTCTTCGGCGCCAGGAGGATGACGTCGAACAGGCCCCGGGCGACCAGGAAGCCTGCGACGGCGATCAACCCGGCGATCAGTGCCGTCGCGGCACCGCCTGTCCACAGGCGCCTCGCGGAGTACGAGCACGCCGGCTCGCCGTTCTGAGCCGGGGAACCCCGTCCGACGCGTCGGGCCGGATCGTCCGACTCGGCCGGACGGTCCGGATAACCGCTCCCGCGGTCCGCCGCGGCTTCCTCGGTCGGTGCCCGGCGGAGCGTCGACCCGATCATGCCCGTCGTGGGTCGTCCCGCTCGACGCCGGCCGCCCACCGGCCCGCCGGGTGGTCGATCGCCGTCATCACGGCGGGGCTCCCGGTCGGTGTTCACCGGACCAGGTGCGCCGGCCTGTGGGTGACGTCCTCGATGTCGCCCGCAGCGGTGTCGAGGAGTTGGTGTGCGAGGTCGGACAGGGCCCGTGCGGTGGCCAGTTCGTCGCCGATCTCGGGGATGTTGGTGTCGGCGGGGTTGAGCCGCGCGGTGCCGACACCGACCAGGTGGGTGTCGTCACGCGTGCGCAGGCGGGCCTTGGCCCTGGTCTTGTCGTCGTGCTCGTCGATGGTGACGTCGACGCGCCACTGCTTGGTCTCGGACATCTCGGTTACCTCCACTCGGGTGCGGCAGGTTCGTGATCTCGGCGTCACGCCGTCGACCTGGTGTTCGACCGGTGCCGCAGGTCTGTTCCCGAGCGGTCCGGTACCGGCGTGGGCGGGAGCCGGAGGATGTCCAGCGCGGACGTCATGTCCGCCCCCTCCGGTTCCGTGCTCTTGAGCCTGCTCCCCGACCACGCCTGCCGCACAGGGACCTTCGACCCGCGCGTGTCGGGATTCGGCCTTCACTTTGGTTCGTTGCGCACGTCGACCCCGCCGAACAGGGCCGTCGCGTTCACCCGGAGCACGGGCGCGTCCGGGGCGAGCGCCGCCGCCTCGCGGTCGGTGTTGTCGTCGTAGCCGCCGAAGATCGGCAACCCGCCCAGCGACACGCGCCACCCCCTCGGCACGAGCACCTCGACGCCGCCGAACAGCGCGAAGGCGTCCACATCGGCCTCGTGGTCGACATGGGCGTCGCGCAGGTCGAGCGTGGCGCCGCCGAAGACCGCGGACACCGACGTGCGCGTCAGGTGCTCGGCCCGGTTGCGCACCTTGGTGCCGCCGAACAGCGCTACCCGGGCGTCGCTCTCCCCGTGCCCGACGGTGCGGCGCCCGCGCAGGCCGGCCAGGACGGCCGCGCCCACGACGACGAGCAGCACCGGCCACAGGATGTTGCCCGTGGTCCACTCCTGCCGATCAGCCAGCAGGACGAGCCCGATCACCGCGACGACGGCGGGGCCGAGCGACACGTGCCTCTGCGCGAGCGCCGCGGCGGCGCCCAGACCGATGACGGCGACGGGCCACCAGGCGTTCAGCAGGTCACCTGTTCCGGTGACGCCCAGTGCGTTGAGGACGCCGAGCCCACCGGCGACGACGAGCACGACCCCGATCCACGTGCGCACGGGTTTCATGACCGCACCTCCTTCGTTCTCCCATCTCAGACGATGGGCTCGTGGCGGTGCCCGGACGAGGGACTTGCGGTCACGATCGGCCGGGCAGTTGGTCCCGCAGCGATGTCCGGACCTCGTCGGTGAGCGTCGCCAGCCTGTCGGTCGTGCGGACGGTCACCGGTTCGGGTCGGGCCAGGCGGCAGGCTGCGGCGGGCAGCCACTCCAGGTCGGCGTGGAACCGCGAGCGGGCATCCAGGACGGACTGGTGCGCGCTGCGCCGCGGACCGAGGCGCGCACCGCCGGCCATGACCGGCACGAGGAGCGGCTCTCTGCCGGGCGGTACGGCCTCGTCGTGCAGGCCGAGCAGGTCACCGTCACGAGGGTCACCGCGGAAGACCTGCTTGCGGCCGGGTGCGGTCACCTTGCCCGCCGACAGCTTCATCACCGGTCGGCCGCCGTACTCGACGAGCTTGTAGGCGCTGTCCAACGAGGGTGCGTCGGCCGACACGCCCATGCGCGTGCCGACCCCGAAGACGTCGATGGGCGCGCCGCGCGCGACCAGTTCGGCGATCCGGTACTCGTCCAGTCCGCCGCCGGCGACGATGCGCGCTCGGGGGAGCCCGGTCGCGTCGAGCACCTCGCGGGCGCGCCGGGACAGCGCGAGGAGGTCCCCGGAATCGAGCCGCACCCCGACCGGACGGGTCACGTCGACCGCGTGGCGCACGCCCGTCTCCGTGTCGTAGGTGTCCACGAGCAGCACGGCGTCATCGGGGAAGTCGTCGGCGAACGCGCGGAACGCCGCCCGCTCGTCCGGGAACGCCTCCACGTAGGAGTGCGCCATCGTCCCGGTCACCGTCAGCCCGTAACGGCGTGCGGCCTCCACGTAGCTCGTGCCCTCGAACCCGACGACGGCCGATGCCCGCGCGACCGCCGCCGCCGCTTCCAACCCGTGCGTCCGACGGGCCGCGAAGTCGACCAGAGCCGCCGTTCCGGCCGCCACGCGGCACCGGGCGGCCTTCGACGCCACCGCGGTCTGGAACGTCACGAAGTTCAGCAATGCGGTTTCGACGAGCTGTGCCTCCGCGATCGGCGCGGTCACCTCCAGCACGGGTTCGCCGGCGAACACCACGCGCCCCTCCGGCACCGCGCGCACGTCACCGGTGAACCGCAGCCCTCGAAGGGCGGTGGTCGCCGACCGGTCCAGGCCCACTTCCCGGCCGAGGTAGGCCAACTCGTCTTCGGTGAAGCCGAACCGGTCGAGGAAGTCGAGACAATCGGCCAGCCCGGTGGCGACCAGGTAGCCGCGGTCGACGGGCAGCCGTCGGACGAACAGGCTGAATGTCGCCTGATCGGTCATCGCGCGGCGCAGGTAGCTCACCGCCATCCGGATCTCGTAGAGATCGGTGCACAGAGCCGTCATCGTGACCGCCGTCCGCTTCGGTCGGGACGGCGGAACGCAAGTCGGTGTCCACGGGTGGTGGGTTCCTGCGATCCTAATGCCGGGCCGCTCATCGGGACCTCGCTCGTCGACCGGTGCGGACTCGGCGGTCGTCCCAGGCGTAGGTCAGCTCGCTCCGCACGTCCACGACACCGGGCATGACGCGGGTCACCCGTTCCGCCGTCACGACATCGCTGCGCCGGTCCAGCATTCCGCGCAGCGTCACGACACCGTGCTCGACGCGGACGTCGACACCGATCGGCTCCAGCCACAGCACGCGCTCGAACACCGTGCGGAGGATCTCCTCGCGGAGGACCTCGTCGTCGATCGTGAACGCCTTGAGCGCGTCGCGGCGGGCGAGCACGCCCACCAGCCGTCCGTCCTGGTCGACCACGAACAACCTGCGCACGCCGGCGGACCGCAACTCGTGGGCCGCCGTGCTGATCGGCGTGCCTGTCGTGGTGGTGACGACCCGTGACGTCATGACGTCCGCGGCGGTGGTGCCCTCGGCCTTGCGCCGGCGGTGCCCCGCGCCAGGACCGGACAGCCACGACCGCCGGGCGTCGTGCGGGTGCTCCTGCTTGGTCAGCAGGTCCGCCTCCGACACCACGCCGACGGGCCTGCCGTCGGCGTCGACGATCGGCACGGCGCTGATGCCGTGCCCGGTCAGCAGGCGCGCCAGGTGCTTGAACGGGGTGTCCGGCTCGGCGGTGACGATCTCGCGGGTCATCAGCGAGGCGACGGTCGGATCACGCATCGGTCCTCCTCGGTCGATCGGGGACGTTCGACAGGTGTGCCGGAGGTGTGGGGGCACCGGGTCGAGGGGCCGCGGAGCCCGCCTTGGTCAGCCCCAGCGAAGGGCTCGAACGTGCCCGTCGGCCGTGTAGCACCAACCGACGACCCTTCCCGCGCCGTCGAGCCCGACGACACCGCCCTGGCCGTTCGGGAACACGCCGAGCCGACTGATCCGGCCGTGCCGGTCCCAGCGCACCGCCAGCGCCTGGCCGGTCACCGTGCCGGCGCCCCCCGCGATGGCCCCGCCGTCGCTGATGTCCACAGCCGACGTGCCGGCCCACCCCGGCAGCGCGTCCAGCGCCGAGGCGTGGTTGTCGCGGTCCCACCGGGTGGCTCGGACGTCCCCGGCCTCCCCCCAGACGTCGCCCACGACGACGTCGGCCCGGTTGACGTCAACGAGGAGGATGTCGGTGTCGTGCGGCGAAAGCGGGGCAATCGCGGTGATCACGCCGGACTCGTCCCACCGCACGGCGGTGCTCACGCCGTTCGTCCACGACCGGCCGATGACCGTGTCCCGGTCGTTCAGCGCTGTAGCGGCGCTCCCTTCGTGGCCGGGCAGGGTGCCGAGGTCGGTGATCCGACCCTCGTGGTCCCACCGCACCGCGCGGCATCCGCCGTTGTCGGCGCAGGAGACGCCGACCGCGACACCGCGGTCGTTGACCGCGAGGGCGTCGCTCTCCACCCGACCGGTCAGGACTCCGAGGTCGGTCACGCGGCCCCGGGCGTCCCACCGGACCGCACGACCGAGTCCTCCGGGGTACCACGCACATCCGACCACGACGCCCGCGTCGTTGACGGCCCGTGCCAGGCTGGTGAGGGCACCGGGCGGCTGGGTCAGCTCGGTCACCCGGCCGAGGTCGTCCCATCGGGCTGCCTGCCCGTGCTCGCCGCCCGTGTCCACGGCCCCGGCCGCCGTGCCGCGGTCGTTGACGGCCGCGATGTGGCTGCTGGTCCTGCCCGGCGGCAGGTCCAGCGCGGAAATCCGCCCGTGCTCGTCCCAGCGGACCGCGCGGAACGGTGGACCGCCGTCGATCCAGGCGGTGCCCACCACGACGCCGGCCTTGTTGACCGCTATCGGGCGACTGTCGGTGAAGCCGGGCAGTGCCGGCAGGACGGCGGGGTCGTCCGCGGTGGCCGCCCCGGCGGGTGCGGTCGACGCCGCCGGGGCCGCCGCTGTGGTCATCGCCGCGTGGAGCGGGCGGGTCGGTCGCGAGTATCCGGGATCTCGTCCCTGCGACATGGTTCACTCCTCTCGTCGCCTGCCAGCCTCGGCCGTGCCGCAGCGGGCGAACAGAGTCGGAGGTCACGTCGTGCCGCGGCCCCGCCGCCGGGGGGGCCACCCCGCGGGGGGGCGCCTAAGAAACTGGGGGAGCGCGCGCCGGGACCCGGG
>NZ_JBHYXZ010000022.1:10884-39474 GCF_042752395.1 Actinosynnema sp. NPDC059335
ACCCGCCCCCGCCCCCCACCCCGGGGCGGGCGGGCGGGGCCCACCCGGGCCGCGAGCCCCCGCCCCCCGCGCCCCCCCGACCGGTGTGCCAACCGCGCTGGGGCGCTCGAACGAACGTGCTCGACGGCGACGCGGGACCGGGGCAGGTGGCGCACCGGCACGACCGTTCAGGTCGCCCGCCGGCAGACCCGTTCGGCCGCGCCGGAGCCGGTCACCCGAGAGGTGGTCGGCCAGGCGACGCGCTGACCGGGGGTGGAACCGACAGGCGTGCCGGCGAGGACGACCCCGTCCGTCGGCGTCCCGGTGCGTCAGGTCTCGCGGTTGCGCGGAACGACGGGACTCGGTGGCGCGTCGGCCAGCGGCACGAAGAGGTGACCACCGCCGCCCAAGGTTCGGGTCACGTCGTCGACGACGATCGTGATCGGTGCGGCGGAGCCGGGGCGTGCTCGCACGTGCAGGTGGCTGTGGGTGACGGTCAGGCGAAGCCAGTGGCCGCGGTAGCGCAGGTCGACGTCGAGACGCGTGAGTTCGTCGGGTAGCCGGGGGTGCAGGCGCAGGATGTCGCCCCGGGTCTCCAACCCGGTGTAGCACCTTTGCAGGATGTCGGCAGTGGCCGCCATCGCTCCCAGGTGGACACCCTCACGGGTCGTGCCGCCCGCGGTGTCGGACAGGTCTGCGTCCAGGGCCTCCCGCAGCAGGCGCCAGGACGCGGGACGGTCTCCCCTGGACAGCACCCAGGCGTGCACCACCCTGCTGAGCGTCGAGCCGTGCGTGGTGCGGGTGAGGTAGTAGGACACGGTGTCGGGGATGCGGGCGGGGTCGAAGTCGTAGCCCAGACGCCGCAGGATCGCGGTGAGTTCGTCCGCGCTGAGCAGGTAGAGGAGCATGAGGACGTCGGCCTGCTTGGACGCCCGGTAGCGGTTGGTGGTGTCGCCTTCGGCGTCGAGCAGGAGGTCCAGCCTGCCGATGTCGCCGTAGCGGCTCCGGTAGGCGTCCCAGTCCAACTCGTCCAGCCTGTCGTATCCCTCGAACTGGGCCATCAGACCGCCCCTCAGGAACGGCACGTGGAGCCTGCGGCTGAGTCGGTCCCATCGCCGGAGTTCGTCGGCGGTGACACCGAGGCGTTGCCACAACTGCTCGGTGTGGTGCCCGCCCAGCACCTCGTGGGTGTCGAGGACCCGGGTCAGCACCCAGGACGTCATCACCGCGACGTAGGCGTTGTCGTCCACCCCCGTGCCCGGCCGGTCGGGGTAGCCGTCGTGGAACTCGTCGGGCCCCATCACGCCGCGCAGGTGGTATCGGTCGGCCACCGGGTCGTGCTCGGCGATCGCCGTCCAGAACCGGGCGATCTCGACCAGCAGTTCCGCGCCGTACGCGGCCAGGAAGTCGACATCGCCGGTGACCTGGTAGTAGTGCCAGACGTTGTAGGCCACGGCAAGGTTGACGTGGTGCTGCCGGCGGGAGTTGTCCGCCATCCAGGCGTGCGAGTGCGGGTTGTAGAACCGTTCGGGGGTTTCCTCGCGGCCGTCGCTGCCGCTCTGCCAAGGGAACAAGGCGCCCGCGGCACCTACGGCACGAGCCAGTCGTCGGGCTTGCGGCAGGCGTCTGTAGCGATACAGAAGCAAGGCGCGGGTCAGCTCCGGGACGCGCAGGTTCAGCAGCGGGAACACGAACAACTCGTCCCAGAAGACGTGCCCCCGGTAGCCCTCGCCGTGAAGACCTCGCGCGGGAACCCCCGCATCGAGGTCGGCGGTGTGCCGTGACAACGTCTGTGCGACGTGGAACAGGTGCAGGTGCGCGGCGCGCCGGACGTCGACCACGACCGGGGCACGGGCGGCGAGGTCGAACGAGATCTGCCACCGCTGCCACACGTGCTCCCACGCCTGGGCGTGGGCGGCGCGCAGCGCGGCGAAGCCGGGGGTGTCGGCCAGTTCACCGCGGGCCGCGTGCAGCGGTTCGGAGATCGCGTGGTCGCGGGACGTGAAGACGGCGACGATCTTGTCGACCGTCACGCCGACGCCGCACTCGACCGGCATCGTCAGCTCGTGACCGACGCGTCCGCGTCCGCGGACGTCCCGGCGTCGCGTGTGGCCGTGTTCCGTGGTGGTGCGGGCGGCCATCGCGATGCGCACCCGCGACTGCGTGGTCTCGGTGACCAGCCAGCAGGTGTCGTCCTGGTGACCCGCCTCGGGAACGGCGAGGTGTCGCTTGGCCAAGGCGTCGAACTCCGCGACGTTGCCGTTGCACACCGTCCCGTCCAGCGTGCTGCGCACCTGGAGGTCGCCGGACCAGTTCTGCGGTGTCACGGTCGTGTGCAGGGCCATCAGGTGCGGCTGATCCATCGACACCAGCCGTTCCTGGTGGACGTGCGTGCGTCTGAGCCGCGGATCGTCCACCACCAGGTCGCGCAGGAGCAGCCCTCGACGCAGGTCGAGGACCACGTGGTGGTGCACCACCCGCCAAGTGCCCGGTGCCTGCCAGGCGTCGTCGCCGTCCGCCCGGATGGTGAGCGGCAGCCAGTTCGGCAGGTTCACCAGGCTCTCGTCGGACCGCGTTCGCCCGTCCACCCGGGATTCGAGCCGGTTGTAGACGCCGGCCGCGTACGTGGCGGGGTAGTGCGTGCCGTCGGCGACGGCTTCCGGGGCTGCGCCCCTCGTGGCCAGGAATCCGTTGGCCAGCGTCGACAACGCCTCCCTGGCGCCCTCGGAAGCGGGGTCGGCGTCAGCGTAGGAAAGCTGCCACTCGCTGTCGGCCAGCGCGCACAGCGAACACGCTTCATCCCGCGTCACGGACGTCACCTCCGACGCGTCCACGAAGGAGACCGGGGGTGGTCGGCGGCGCCGGTCGAGCCGCTGCCGCGACCACACCCGGCAACGGCTGCTTGCCGCCGGGGCAGTGCCCGAGCGGTGCTCCGCCGGGCCGGCACCGTGCCGCGACGGGGTCCCGAGAGACCTGCTGCCCATCACGCGAAGGCGTTGCCCCGTCGGTACCGGCCGGCGGCGACGTGCCCGCGACCGGGCCGCGGACGCGGACGAGCGTGCAGTGACGCACGGACCACCTCCTCCGGTCGAACCAACGCCTGCCGCTCATGGCGGCGCACGGCAGATCGCCGATCGTGCGCGCCCCCGGGTCCAGGGTCGCACGCCGCGCCGAAAGAGCGGATGGTGTTCTCGGGAGGACCCGGGCCTCCAGCCGTCCCCACGACCGGGGCCGGCGGGAAGGAGCCCATCCGCCGGCAGGGCCGTGCGCCGATCGGACCGGAACCGCCCCGGATGGGCTGTGGTCGGCCGGATCGGGGACCTCCGCCTCTGCGCGGCAGGGGCGGAGGTCCCTGCGGTCACGGGCTCTTCACCGCTCACCCCGACCTCCCCGCGGTGCGACGGTCGAGGTGACACGGGAGGTGGCAGGCGATGACAAGGGCGCTCGTGGTCTACGAATCGATGTTCGGCAACACCAGGGTGATCGCCGAAGCGGTCGGCGCGGCGCTGGCCGAGGGCGGGCTGCGGGTGGACGTCGTGGAGGTCGGCTCGGCGCCCGACGTCCTGCCCGCCGATGTCGCCCTGCTGGTCGTCGGTGCGCCGACGCACACGTTCAGCCTCAGCCGACCCAGCACACGGAGGCTCGCCGCCGACCAGGCGGCCGGCGACCTCGTTTCCCGGGGTCGGGGCGTGCGTGAGTGGCTCGCCGCGCTTCGACCCGTGGTCCGCCCGGTCGCGGCTCGTGCGTTCGACACCAGGATGGGAACCGGTTGGTTCACCGGCTCGGCCGCGAAGATGATCACCAAGCGCCTGGGCCGGTTGCACTTCGACGATGTCGGCGCCCCGAGGTCGTTCTACGTCGCCGGCACCTGCGGCCCGCTCCTGGAGGGTGAGCTGGACCGTGCCGCCGACTGGGCGCGGACCGTTCGGGCCGCTTCGCCGGCGTGATCCGGTAGCCCGACACCGCCGCCGCGGCGATCGTCCGGAGGCGGGGGGGGGGGCGGGGCGCGCCGGCGGCGGGCGGCGAGGGGATTCCCCAGCCGGGGGGGCGGGGGGCGCGGCCCCGGCCCGCGTCGGGGGCGCGCCCGTAGGGGCCGGCGCGGCGGGGTTAACCGGCCCCCCCCCCCCCCCGGCCGCGCCCACCGCCGGCCGGCGGCGCTCGGCCCTGGCCGACCGTGCGCCGGCGGTCGAGGAGAAGCCCGAGCGGGTGGTCCGGGGGGCGACCGGACGCGGTTGCTGAGGCATTGCCCGCCCGGCCGCCGTGACGCCTGGGGCGTCGCAGGTGACGCCCCGTGGAGAGTGCGCCCGTCGGGTCGATTCGAGTGGAACCGCCCTCGCGCTGCCGAGCACGAGTCCCGTCCAGGCCGGGTCTTTGGACCCTCGACGGCGCCTAACCCAAGGCGTTGCACTCGGCGTACCGAACTCGGCGAGTGTTGCGGGGTGACCGGCATGACACTGAACGACGCTGGATCGAGGACGGCTGCGTCCGGCCTCGACCACGCGATGATGAGCGAGCTGGCGGCGCAACTCCCCGGTCTCGCCGGTCTCGGACCGTCGAACGCGCCGGCGGTGCTGGAGCACCTGGGTGTGCCGCCCGGGTTGGCACGACAGCTCCGCGACGGCCTGTACCGACTGCTCGAGGAAGACCCGGGGTTGAGCCGTGCCGCCGGCGACTTGTTCGACCAGATGAAGTGGACGAAGTCGCAGCTCAGCGACTGGCGCGAACTCCAAGGGCACCTGGAACGGAGCTTGGCGGATCACCCCGATGTGCACGACGAGATGCGGGCTCGCCTGGTGACCGCGCACGTCGACGCGGTGCGCGAACGTGACCGGCTCGGCGCGGAACGGGGGTGGGTGCGACGATCATTGGCGCGGATGGGCAGGTATGCGAGCTACGGAGTGATCCTCCTGGTGACGCTCGTCGCGGCAGTGGCCCCGGTGGGCGCGGTGGTGACCTTCGCCGATGAAGGGGTGCGCTGGGCACTGCTGCGGGTGTTCGCGGTGCTGGCGCTGTCCGTCTTCCCCGCGTTCCTGCTGATTCGCTTCGTCTCGGCGCGAGCGGTGTCCATCTGGGAGGATTTCGTCCTCAACCTGCACCGCCTCGGCATGGACCGACCCCGGCACCTGCCCGAGCCGATCCCGAACTCGATCTACTTCGAGCGGTGGCTCGCCGACGGCGGCCAGGTCTACCTCGGGCAGAGCACCATCTATGAGCGCAAGTTCATCGCCGCGTTCGGGCAACTGCCCCGCGGCGACGGTCTTCGGCGCATGTTGCGGCCGGTGGAGATCTCGCCGGTGTACCTCACGACGCTGCTGTGGGCGGTCTGCTGGACGACCGTCCTGTGGGGCGCCGCGCCGTTCGACCTGGAACTGGAGCACCTGTCGACGATGGCGGCGTTGTCCTTCGCGTTCCTCGGCGCCTACGTCTTCGCACTGCAGATGCTCATCAGGCGGTACTTCCAGAACGACCTGCGTCCGATGGCGTACACCAGTCTGAGCGCGCGAACGCTTTTCGCCCTCGTGGTCGGGTACACGGTGCACCAGTTCGGCGGGCAGACGTGGAGCGCGGGCACGGAGGCGGCGATCATGTTCGTCATGGGATTCTTTCCCGTCAGTGCGCTGCAACTGTTGCGCCTGGCGGCCGGCAAGGCGCTGCGTCGGGTGAACGTGCCGGATCTGACCGGCAGATACCCGCTCGGCGAGCTGGACGGAATGAACATCTGGTACGAGGCCCGGTTGCTGGAGGCCGCCGGGATCGAGGACATGCAGAACCTCGCCACCGCCAACCTCACCGATCTGATGCTGTCGACCAAGGTGCCCACCGCGCGACTGGTCGACTGGGTGGACCAGGCGATCCTGTGCCTGCACCTGGAACCCCTGGAAGATCAGCTTGCGCACGTGGGCGCCGGGTACCCGCGATCGGGCGATCGCGGGGCGCAGGCGCGCACCGTGCGGGCGAAGCTCCGGGCCCACGGCATCCGCGCGGCGACGGACGTGTACGACGTGCGGCGCAAGCGCCCGGTGGTCGAGAACCTGAGCGGGTTGATCCGCTGCGACGGTGACGACGTCAGCGTGATGGACTCACTGGCGGCGACCCTGGTCCGGGAACCGAACTTGCACCACGTGCAGTGTTGGCAGAGTGCCTGGCAGGGCAGTTGATCACCGAGTGAGGTGACGCTCTGCGCGCCCACCCGGGTGATCGGACGACGACGCTGATCATGTCGCGCATTGCCCGCGTGATCCGCTCCCACGGTCAATTCGGGGCAACTGAACGGGGTGCACGCGCCGGTGAGCAGGTGAGGAAACGCGACACCACACGAGTGCCGGCGGGTCGGAAACGCTCACACGGGGTCCAGGCCTGCACCGCGGATGCGATCGACCTCGACCTGCCACGGCTCGTGCCCGAGCGTTGGACCGATGGCCGGCGTCGACTACGGCGGCCCTGCCGCCCGGGACGTATCACGGCAGCATCACGATGCGTGTCCGGGCCGACGCCTTGACGGGCGCGGTCATCGAGTCGAGCAGCGGGCCGTCGATCCGCCACGTGGTGCGCGATCGGCACGCCACACCGCGCCTACCGGACCCGGCGGCCGAGCCGGTCTCGTGTCGACCGGTGTGCCGTCACCGGCGCTGCGTGTCGTCGGGCTCGGTGGTGGCGAGGGTGAAATAGGCTTCCTCCTCCTGCGCGAAGTGCAGCGTCAGGATCGCGTCGAGCCCGTACAGGGTCGCCCGGAGGTCGTCGACCTGGTCGGGGTGGACGGCGTTCGGCGATTCGGCGAGGTGGCGGCCCAGCCTGCGCACCAGCCGTTCGATCTCCGCGTGCCCCCGGCTCATGGTGAGCGTCCCCTCGCTCCCGCCGAGCAGGCCCGCCAGAGCGGGGTAGAGCGTGGTGTCCTCGGCGTGCTCGTGGGGCAGCAGTCGGTCGGTGAGGAGGCGGTAGGTGTCGCGCAGCAGCGCGTCCGTCCCGGGGCCGACGCCGTCGGCCAGCGCGTCCGCGGCTCGCCGGACCATCGCCCGGACCTGGATGAGGTCGTCGTGCTCGCGGGCGAAGCGGTGGAGCAGGCGGTCGGCCTCGGCGGGCGGCCGCCGCGCCGGGCCGGTCAACGCCCGCAGGGCGTTGGCGATCACGATCAGGTCGATGCCCTCCTGGACCACGGCCCCGACGACGGGCACCAGCAGGCCGCCGGCGGCCGCCAGCATGGCCAGCAGCGACGCGAGGGTGCCGATGGCGGCGCTCTGCACGGCGAGCCGTCGGGCACGACGCGCGGTTTCCACGGCGTCGGCCAGTCGGTCGATCCGGTCGTCGAGGATCACCGCGTCCGCGGCCTGTGCGGCGGCGGTGGAGCCGCGCGAGCCCAGGGCCACGCCCACGTCGGCGGCGGCCAGCGCGGGCGCGTCGTTGATGCCGTCGCCGACCATCGCGGTGACGCCCTCCGAGCGGACCTCGCGCACGTGGGCGATCTTGTCGGCGGGGGTGGCGTCGGCGTGCACCTCGTCGATGCCCAGCATCCCGGCGACTTCGGTGGCGTTGTCGACGCGGTCGCCGGTGAGCAGCACGACGCGCCGCACTCCGGCGGAGCGCAGCCTGCGCATCGTGCGCGCCGCGTCGGACCGGATCCGGTCGCGCACGAACAGCGCGGCCAGCGGTTCGCCGCCACGACGGACCCAGACGACCCCGGCGAGGTCGAGACGGGCGCGGCGCGCGGCGGCGCGTGCCCAGGGCGGCAGCCCCTCGTCGGCCGGTGGCCGCCCCACCTCGACGGTCCGGCCGTCGACGAGCCCGGAGGCCCCCTGCCCGGGAACCTCGGTCACCGACTCGGCGGGCAGCGGTCGCACCCGTGCGCGTTCGGCGGCGCGCAGCACCGCTCCGGCGAGCACGTGCGGTGAGTACCGCTCGACCGCCGCCGCGTGGGCCAGTGCCTCCTCGGCGCTCGTGCCCGGCGCGCACGCCACGTCGACCACCTCGGGCCTGCCCTCGGTGACCGTGCCGGTCTTGTCCATGACGAGGGTGGTCACCCGGCCGAGGAGTTCGAGCGCCGCCCCGCCTTTGACCACCACGCCGGAACGCGACGCGCGGGACATGCCACCGGTGACGGCGATGGGCACGGCGAGCAGCAGGGGGCACGGTGTGGCGGTGACCAGGACCGCCACCGCACGACCCGGGTCGCCGCTCGCCACCCACGCGAAGGCGGCGACCAGCAGTGCCGCGGGCAGGAACCACGTCGCGACCCGATCGGCCAGCCGCGCCACCGGCGCACTCGCCGCGGCCGCTTGCCGGGCCAGTTCCACCACGCCGGCGTAGGTGCTGTCCGCGGCGGTCGCCGTGGCTGTCAGGTCGACCGCGGCGCCGGCGTTGACCACGCCGCTGCGCACCGGTTCGGCCGGGGCGCGGAAGACCGGGACCGCTTCTCCGGTCAGCGCCGACTCGTCGAACGTCCCGGCGCGGACCAGCGTGCCGTCGACCGGGACGACCTCGCCGGGCAGCACCACCACCCGGTCGCCGGGCCGCACCCGGGTGATCGGCGTGGTGACGACATCGTCCCCGCGGCGCACGTGGGCCCGGCTGGGGGCGCGTTCCAGCAGTGCCGACAGGTCCCGGCCCGCCCGCCGCTGGGCGGCGGACTCGAGCACCCGACCCGTGGCGACCATCACGGCGATGATCGCGCCGGCCAGGAACTCGCCGACGGCCAGCGTGCCACCCAGGGCCAGCACCGCGAGCACGTCCGCGCCGTACCGGCGGGCCTTCAGATCCGCCAGCACCCGGGTGGTCGCCGGCACCAGGGTGACGCCGTCGGCAAGCGCCCACAGGACCGCCGCGGGCGCCGGCCCGGCCGTCCTGGCGACCGCGCCACCTGCCAGCAGCACCGTGACGAGCACCAGCAGTGCCATCTCGCCGGACGGCACCCGGCGTCGGCGGCCGTCCTCGGCCGACGCCCGCCTCCGGCCGGGCTCGCCGGCCGGAGAACCCTGCGAAGCGCGGGTCCCGTCACCAGGCTCCCGACGCGGTGGCGATCCGGCGCGCCGATCGCGTCGCCACAGGGGGGTGGTCACAGGTCAGGTCCGGCCGGGCGGCACGACCACGACCGGGCACGTCGCGTGGCGCAGGCAGTCCGCCGCCACGCTGCCCAGGAACACCTCGCTCAGCCTGGTGTGCCCGTGGGTGCCGACGACCAGCAGGTCCGCCTGCCGTGACGCCCGGGACAGCGCGGTTCCCGCGTCGCCGACGACGGTCACCTCGGCGACCGGTGGCGCACCCGGCACGGTGGCACGGACCTCGTCCACGATCGCGTGCAGTTCCTCTGCGGGGTGCCGGTGGTCGGGTCGGTCGGCGTGCGGGTGCACGCCCATCGACGTCGCCGCCACGAACTCCGGCTCGCGCAACCACGCCATCGTCGCCTCGACGGTGTCGCCCGTCTTCATCGCCTGCCTCAACGCCCAGCGCAGCGCCTCACGGCTCGCCGGGGAGCCGTCCACACCGATGAGGATCATGATCCTTCTCCTCTCCCTCCACCTGAAGCGTTCGCCCCGCGACCGCGTGCCGGCAGGGGCCTAAGTCACGACCACCGAGGGTCGATGCGCCCGGCTGCGGTGGACGCGACGCCCATCCGGGGGATCGGGGCGGGGCGTGCCCTGGGCGTTCGGCCGTGCGAGCCGTCCAGCGGACCGCACGAACCGCGCAGCCCGTTCGCCCGGTCGCCGCGCGCTGGGCGAGGGCACGAGCGTGTTCGACGTCGCAGTGGACGGTGCGTCGCACCGGTGGGACGACGCACGCCGAACCGGTCGATCAGACGTGGCTGTCCTGGGCCGCGGCCAGGCTCGCGCGGCAGCAGCGGATGAGCTGCCGGGTGGCGGGACCTTCGGGGATGCGCCGGCAGCGGGTGCAGCGGACGGCGACCGTGCCGGTCAGCTCGTCGACGCTGATGTCGGCGGCGCACTCGCACGCGCGGCACCAGCGGTGACCGGTGACGGGGATGACGTGCGTCCGGGAGTGCACGCAGTGGTGCAGCCAGCGGCGGTGGATGCGGCAGGTGATGCGTTCGAGGGGGTTCAGCCCGGTCTCCTCGGCGGCGTCCTCGCGGGTCAGCACGGCGGCGAGCGCGACGTCCCGGACCTCGGCGTAGGGATCGCGTCGACTGGTCTCCAGCAGCGTGGACATGACGGCCTCCGGGCTTCCTCGTGCAGGCTTCCAGCCTCCGCCGCGGCCGGATCGCCCGACACGGCACGAAGACACCACCTCTGGGGGACGTCGGACGAGTCCACCACGCAGGCCTGCCCTGATCCGCCGGGACCAAAGGCCCGCGGCAGGTCCCGCCGAGCGCGTCCCGTGCGGCTCGCGTCGAAGCGGCCGGCGATCGCCGTTCGGACGGGACGCCGGTCCGTCACCCGGTCAGGGGGTGTGGCTCGCGGCGGTCGGTTCCAGCAGGAGTTCGTGGACGGGGCGGCGAGGGCTTGCGGGGACCAGGGAGCCGTAGCCGATGCGCAGCACGGTCTGAGGCTCCAGTGAGCCGCCCAGGGCGCGACGCAGCTCCTCGCGGACGGGTCGGACTTCGATGACCTGGGACATGAACGAGGCGGACAGGCCGAGGGTGGTGGCGGTGAGCAGCACGCGTTGCAGCGCCTGTCCGGCCTGGAGTTCGGCGAGAGGGCCCTCGTAGTACGAGCACAGCACGACGACGAGCGGGTCGGATTCGTAGTCCTTGCCGGGTGGGCGCTGCCTGGCCTGGAAGTCGCGCAACGCCCACTCGTCCTGGGGTTCGGGTCGTACGCCGGCCGAGGTGGTCGGGATGCCGTCGTCGGTCCGCGTGCCGGTCCACTCGGCCAGTTCGGTGCGCACGTCGGCGTTCCCGGACTGGATGTGGTGGGCCGTGGCCACGAGCCGTTGCAGGCGGGCGCGTTCGTCGCGGTCCGTGACGACGTGCAGCCAGGACCGCTCCCGTTCGGCGGCGCGCACCAGCGCGTGGCGGTGCCGGACCGGCACCGGGACGTCCCGGAACGGCTTGCGGTTGGTTCGCCGGGCCGGGACGGCCTTGGCCAGTTCGCGGGTTTCGGCGTCGAGGACGTCGTGCCCACCGCGGCGGATCGTGGCCAGCGCGCCCGGCGCGTCGGCTCCCGGCATCAGGGTCACGAGCGGGCGGACGCCGTGCCGGCGCAGGGCCAGGCGGAGGTTGTAGAGGGCCGCGCCGCAGGACAGCCGCAGCTCCCGGTGCTCCGGGTCGGTGGCGGGCAGCACGCGCGCGGCGTCGGGGTGCAGTTCGATGCGGTCGGGGGCGAGCCGGAACCGCCAGGGCTGGGTGTTGTGCAGCGACGGCGCCAACGTCGCCGCGGTGAGCATGTCGGTCACCACGTCGACCGCCAGTCCGAACACCTCGGTCACCTCGGTCATGTCCCTGCCCGTTCACCCGGTCGTGCCGTCGACTCCACTGTGCGGCACGGGAAGCCGGGTCCACACGGGCGAAGGTCCCGACCGACCAGAGCCGGTTGGACTTGGCGTCGGCGTCGGGTGGTGGAACGCTGTCGGTGTGTCCGGTGCCGAGGACGGGGATGAGCCGCGCCGCCTGCTCGGCGGCCTGCGGATGGACGAGCTGCTCGACGAGATGCGCGAGCGGTTGACCGAGATCGGTTCCACCCGGGACAAGATGCAGGGTCTGCTGGACGCCGTGTTGGCGGTGGGCGCCGGGTTGGAGTTGGACTCGACGTTGCAGCGGATCGTGCAGGCGGCGGTGGGGCTGGTCGGGGCGCGGTACGGGGCGTTGGGCGTGTTGGGCGGTCGGGAAGACCTGTCGGAGTTCGTCTACGTCGGCATCGATCCGGAGACCCGTTCGCACATGGGGCATTTGCCGCAGGGCAAGGGACTGCTCGGCCTGTTGATCGCCGATCCGCGGGCGATCCGGCTGCACGACCTGGCGCAGCACCCGGCGTCGGTGGGCTTTCCGGCCAACCACCCGCCGATGCACAGCTTCCTGGGTGTGCCGGTGCGGGTGCGTGACGAGGTGTTCGGCAACCTCTACATGACGGAGAAGGTCGACGGGTCGGATTTCAGCGCCGATGACGAGGTGGTGCTGACCGCGCTGGCCGCGGCGGCGGGTGTGGCGGTGGAGAACGCGCGCCTGTTCGAGCGGTCGCGGATGCGCGAGCGGTGGCTGGAGGCGACCGCCGAGATCAATTCGGTGTTGCTGGGCGGCGCGTCGCCGGAGGACGCTCTGCGGTTGATCGCCCAGCGGACGTGCGAGTTGCCGGCGGCGTCCATGTCGTTGATCGTGCTGGTGGAGGACTCCGACGTGCGGCGGCTGCGGTTGGCCGCGGGCGCGGGCGGCCAGGTCGAGGGCCGGGTGGGCGGCGCGTTCGCCGCGGCCGGGACGGTGGTGGAGGAGGTGTTGTCCACCGCCACGCCGATGCTGGTCGAAGACCTGGGCGGGCGGTTGGGCGACCTCCCCGTCGAAGTGGGCCCGGGGGTCGTGGTGCCGTTGCGCGCGGGCTCCGTCGTGACGGGTGTGCTGTTGGTGGGCCGTGAGAAGGGTGGGGCCCGGTTCGGCGCGGAGCAGGTGCCGTTGCTGGCGTCGTTCGCCGACCAGGCGGCGGTGGCGTTGGAGTTCGCCGAGAACCAGCGGGCCCGCCGGTTGGTGGACGTGCTGGAGGACCGCGACCGGATCGCGCGGGACCTGCACGACCACGTCATCCAGCGGCTGTTCGCCACCGGGATGGGTTTGCAGGGCGCGTTGGGCGCGATCCGCGAGCCGCAGGCGCGGGAACGGGTGCGCAAGGCGGTGCACCAGCTGGACGAGACCGTGCTGGAGATCCGCACCTCGATCTTCGACCTGCAGGCGGGCGACGAGCTGCCGGGGCTGCGGCGGCGGCTGCTGGACCTGGTCTCCGAGCTGACCGAGCACGCGCCCGTGACGCCGACCGTGCGGATGAGCGGGACGGTGGACAACTCGGTTCCTGACGACGTGGGCGAGCACGCCGAGGCGGTGGTGCGGGAGGCGGTGACCAACGCCGTGAGGCACGCCCGGGCCAAGGAACTCGTCCTCACCGTGGAGGCGGGCGACGAACTGACCATCACGGTGGTGGACGACGGCGTCGGCATGCCGCCCGCGGTCGCCCGCAGCGGGCTGCGCAACCTCGAACAGCGTGCCGTCGCGTTGGGCGGCACGTGCTCGGTGACCGGTGAGCCTGCCGGCGGCACCCGCCTGACCTGGCAGGTTCCCCTGGTGTGAGGCCCGGCAGGCGCGCCGTGCCCCCGGGCGCGCACGGCTGCTCAACGCACGGCGGGCACCCGGTCGGTCGCGGTCGGCTGCCGCGGGATCAGCCCGGCGGGGTAGCGGTGCGCGACGAGCACGGGACAGGGGGCGTGGTGGAGCGCCGCGCGGGTGACCGGACCCCGTCCCGCCAGGACGAGCAGGTCGGTGTCGGCGTACCGGCCGAGCGCCTCGTGCGGGTGCATCCTGGCCAACAACGACGTGTGGCGCGTGCCGTCCAGCACCTGGTCGGCGTGGATCAGGGGCCACTCGGGGTCGTCGGCCCGCACCGGCAGCGGCGGCGTGGCGTGCAGGATCCGCAGCGCCGCCCGGTGGCGTCGCGCCTGGTCGACGGCGCGGGCCAGGGCCAGGTCGTCGTCGGCCGGGTCGCCCGACAGCAGCGCGGTCACCCTGTGGTGGGCACGCCGCAGCGCCTCCGCGGTGCCGCGGACCACGGCGACGTCGCACGCGGCGTGGTCAGCCAGCGGCAGCACCAGCCGTCCGAGCCCGAACGACGTGCCGTTGGCGCCGCGGTGGGGGACCACGAGCAGACCCGCCCGGTGGCTGACCCGCAGCAGGTCGCCGACCGGGTCCTCGGCGGGAGGGCGCACCTCCAGCGGCGCGGCGGTCCGCTCCGCGTGCTCGGCCGCCCACCGCACGGCGGCCCGTCCCCACGGGGAATCGTCCCCCGCCACGACGATGGGCGGGGATGTCGCGGTGAGGCGCCGTTCGTCCATGCCTCCACCATCACCCGGCCGGCGCGCCGGCGACGCAGCCGTTGGTCCCTGTCCGATGAGGTCCTAGGACCACTGTTCGCGGCCGGCCGGGTGCCTACCGTCGGGAGGGCGGACCGAGCGGCGGCACGTCGGCCGCCCCGGAGCCGGGGATGCGGAGGGTACCGGTGATGAGCGCTCCGATCGTGGTCGGTGTGGACGGTTCGACGTCGGCGTTGACGGCCGTCGAGTGGGCCGCCGAGGAAGCGGCACGGCACCACGTGCCGCTCGAAATCCTGCACACCTACGTGTTGCCCCGGCGCGGCTACCCGGACCTGGTGCTGACCGCCGACAACGTCCGCAAGGCGTTCGAGCAGCAGGCGTGGCAGTGGACCGAGGAGGCCGCGGCCGCGGCCCGCGCCGCCACGCCCGCGACGGAGGTGGAGACCTCCGTCGTGGTCGACCGACCCGCCGCCGCGCTGGTCGCCGCCTCCCGCCACGCCCGACTCGTCGTGCTGGGCTCACGAGGGCTGGGAGGCTTCACCGGGCTGCTGCTCGGCTCCGTGGCCGTCGCGGTCACGGCGCACGCGCAGAGCCCCGTGGTCGTCGTCCGCGGCGGGTTCCACGAGGACGGTCCCGTGGTCGTGGGTGTGGACGGCTCGCCGGCGAGCGAGCGTGCGATCGCCTTCGCGTTCGACCAGGCGTCCTCGGCCGGCGTGCCGTTGACGGCGGTGATCGCCTGGACCGACTTCCCGGTCGAGAGCGCCTACCAGTCCCGCATCACGGTCGACTGGTCCCAGGTCGGCGGCGAGCAGTCGCGCCTGCTGGCCGAACGCCTCGCCGGTTGGCAGGAGGAGTACCCGGACGTCCACGTGGTGCGTGCCGTCGTCCGCGACCGCCCGGTCCACGCACTGCTGGCCGCGGCACGCGGAGCCCGGCTGCTGGTCGTGGGCAGCCACGGCGCGGGCGGCTTCAGGGGCATGCTGCTCGGCTCGGCCGGCCACGCCCTCGTCCACCACGCGCCCTGCCCGGTGGCGGTGGTCCGACCGGCCGTCGCGGCCGGAGCACGACGGAGCACGACGGAGCCGGCCCGTCCCGTAGCACCGTCGAGCCGGACGTCCCGGTGGTGAGCCGCCCCGGGCGGCCCGTCGCGTCGCCGGCCCGGCGGCCCGCGCTCACCGGCCGGAGGCGACTTCGCGCAGGACCTCGTGGACCAGGCCGGGAACGGCGGAGGCGACGGCCGTGCTCAGCCCTGGTCCGAAGCCGACCTCCTCCACTTCCACGCCCAGCACCACGAGGCGGCGTGGCAACCGGTCCAGCACCCGACCCAACTCCACCGCGTCCGGGACGCCGAACCCGTGGGTGTTGGCGGCGGGCTCCCCGGTCCCGGTGATCGCCACCCGGTGCACGCGTCCCGGCCGTGCGGGGGTGCAGCGGACGGCGTCCACGACCACCGCCAGGTCGGCGCCCGCCCACGCCTCCACCAGGCGTACCGGGTCGCCGTCGACGATGTCGGCCGGCACGCCGCGGCGGCCGACCTCCCGCGCGACCGCCGGGCCGACCCCGTCGTCGCGTCGGAACTCGTTGCCCACACCTATCACGATCGCGGTCACCGGCGGTCCACGGTGAGGTCGAGGAAGTGCGCCGAGCAGGAGATGCACGGGTCGTAGTTGCGGATGGCGCGTTCGCACATCGACACCAGGGTGTGGTCGTCCACGTCCGGGCACGACCGCACCAACCGGGTGACGTCGTCCTCGATCGCGGACTGGTTCTGCGAGGTCGGCGGCACGATGTCCGCCGCGACGACGAGCCCGTCCGGGCCGAGTTCGTAGCGGTGGTACAGCAGCCCGCGTGGCGCTTCGGTGACGCCGTGGCCCACGCCCACCGCCGCCGGCACCTCCAGGGACGGAGGCGCCGGGCGCTCGTACTCCGCGATGAGCCTGAGCGCCTCCTCGACCGCGTAGACGACCTCCACCGCCCGCACCACGATGCTGCGGAACGGGTTGCGGCACTCACCTCCCAGGCCGGCGGCGCCGGCCGCCTGGGCGGCCACCGGGGACAGCCGGTCCGAGTTGAGCGCGTACCGGGCCATCGGTCCCACGAGGTACATCCGGCCGTCCAGCCGGGCGTGCAGCGCGGTCGAGTGCCGCACCTGGTGTTCGCTCACGTGCTGCGGGAACTCCGCGGCGGTGAAGGACAGTCCGGTGGTGGTGCGTGGCTCGCCCCCGTCGACCGGGTACCCCGCGATGTCCCGCAGCGCCATCAAGTCGTGCGGGACCTCCAGGTCGGGGAACTCGAAACCGGCCACCCAGCCCACCGTGGTCACCGCGTCCTCCAGCGCGTGCCGCAACCGTTCCGCCAACGGGCGCAGTTCGTCGACGGTCGGCGCGCGGTAGAAGCCGCCCACCCGGACGTTGACCGGGTGGATCGCCCGTCCGCCGACCAGGTTCATGATCGCGTTGCCCGCCTGCTTGAGCGCCAGACCGCGTTCCACCAGTGCCCGGTGCTCGGCGGCCATGGCGATGCCGTCGGGGAAGCCCAGGAAGTCCGGCGCGTGCAGCAGGTAGATGTGCAGCGCGTGGCTGGAGATCCACTCGCCGCAGTACAGCAGTCGGCGCAACGCCCGCACGGAGCCTTCGACCACGACGCCGCACGCGTCCTCCACCGCCCGGCACGCGCTGATCTGGTAGGCGACCGGGCAGATGCCGCAGATCCGAGCGGTGATGTCCGGTGGCTCTCGGTAGTCGCGACCACGCAGGAAGGCTTCGAAGAACCGAGGCGGTTCGTAGATGTTCAGCTCGACGTCTTCGACGTGGCCGCCCCTCGTGCGCACGTGGAGCGCGCCTTCGCCTTCGACCCTGGCCAGCCCCGCGACGCGCAGCGTGCGGTTCGCGCGGTGGGTCATGCCCACTCCCTCCCGGAGTTGAAGGTGCGGAACACCCGGCCCACCTCGTCCTCGGTCATGCCGTGGCGGCGCAGCAGCGGGATGAGCGCGGGCACGTTCGGGCGCGTCATCGGGCCGAAGCAGCCGTAGCAGCCGCGGCCGACCGCCGGGCACAGCGCACCGCACCCGGCGTGCGTGACCGGTCCGAGGCACGGGACGCCGTCGGCCACCATCACGCAGGTCAGCCCGCGCCGCTTGCACTCGGTGCACACGCTCGTGTCGGGCAGGTCCGGCTCGCGACCGGCGAGGAACGCCGACAGCACCTCCAGCAGCTGGCCGCGGTCGATGGGGCACCCGCGCAGCTCGTAGTCGACGGTGACGTGCGCGGACACCGGGGTGGAGGTCGCCAGCGAGTCGATCAGCTCGGGCGAGGCGTAGACGACCGACCGGAACTCGGCGACGTCGCCGAAGTTGCGCAACGCCTGGATACCACCGCTGGTGGCGCAGGCGCCGATCACGACCAGCACCCGGGACTGCTCCCGGATCCACCTGATGCGCCGCTCCTCCTCGGGAGTGGTGACCGAACCCTCCACGATGGAGACGTCATAGGGGCCGGCCGCGGTCTCCGGCGTGACCTCGAGGAAGTGCGCGATGTCGATCCGGTCCGCGAGGTCGAGCAGTTCGTCTTCGCAGTCCAGCAGCGTGAGCTGGCAGCCGTCGCACGAGGTGAGCTTCCAGACGGCGAGGGTCGGCTTGGCCATCACAGCTCCTCCACGGTCAACAGCCCCGCCGCCACGGGGTAGTCCACGACGGGCCCGTCTCGGCACAGCAGCAGCGGTCCGAGCTGGCAGTGCCCGCACCGGCCGGTGCCGCACTGCATGTTGCGCTCCAGGGACACCTGGACGCGGTGTTCGGGCACACCGCGCCCGGTCAGCACGCGGGCGGCGGCGCGCATCATCGGCTCCGGTCCGCACAGCAACGCCGTGGTGCGCCGGCCGTCGAGGGGGAGAGCGGCCAGCGGATCGGTGACGAAGCCGACGCGACCGGTCCACCCGTCCCCGCCCCGGTCGACGGTCAGCACGACTTCCAGGCCGCAGTCGTCGTCCCACCGACGAAGCTCGTCCCGGTAGAGGAACTCCGCGGGTGTGCGGGCGCCCGCGACCAGCACCACCCGGCGGTAGCGGTGGCGGTGGGCCAACGCGTGGCGCACGGCGGGCCGCAACGGAGCCAGGCCGATGCCGCCCGCGACGACCACCAGATCGCCGCCGTCCAGGCGCCAAGCCGTGCCGAACGGTCCGCGCACCCCCAGCACCGCGCCGGGCGCCGAATCGTGCAACGCCCGGCTGACCGCTCCCACCGCGCGCACGGTGTGCGCCAGTTCACCGGACTCGGTCGTGCCGCTGACCGAGATGGGCACCTCGCCCACACCCCGTGCGTACAGCATCGCGAACTGCCCGGGACGGAACGGGGGCAGCGGCTCGTCCACCGCGCGCAGCGTCAGGGTCACGGAGTCCGAGGTCTCCCTGGTCCGTCGCACCACTTGATATCGGGCGGGCAGCCAGGAGCCGAGCGGGCTCACGGCGCGTTCCGGTACAGGTCGAGCAGCCGGAGCCGGGTGGACTGCAGCCGGGTGAGCATGGACTGGGCGAGCACGAGGGACAGCCGATAGCCCAGCGCGGGGTCCTCGTCGGCCAACGCGCGCAGTCGCGCGGCGTCCAGGACGAGCGCACGGGTCGGCGAGACCACGGTGGCCCCGAAGTGCCACCGGTACGGCGGCACGAACCAGGAGAGGCCGAGCAGGTCCCCCTGACCGACGCCCTGCACCGTGACGGAGCCCTGGCCGGGGACCGCGATGTCCACCGCGACGCAGCCACTGAGGATGATCCAGCAGCGGTCCGCCGGTTGTCCCTCGTCGAACAGCCGCGTGCCCGGCGGATACTGCTGCGGGACACCGACCGCGGAGAGCACCGCCCGCTGGGCGGGCGTGAGCGCGTCGAGCAGCGGCAGCGTCGCCAGTTGCGGGATCACGGCACACCCCGCGCCAGCGCCGCGGCTTCCTCGGTGATGTCGATGCCTGCGGGGCACCAGGCGACGCACCGCCCGCAGCCCACGCAGCCGGAGGTGCCGAACTGGTCGTACCAGGTGCTCAGCTTGTGGCTCATCCACTGCCGGTAGCGGGCCGCGACCGAGGCGCGTACGGGCCCGCCGTGCAGCCGGGAGAAGTCGACCTCGAAGCACGAGGCCCACCGTCGACGGCGTTCGGCGTGGCCGTCGGCGAGGTCGGTGACGTCCTCGACGGTCACGCAGAAGCACGTGGGGCACACCATGGTGCAGTTGCCGCAGGCCAGGCACCTTTCGGCCACCCGTTCCCAGTGCGCCGAGTCCCGGTTGGCGGCGAGCAGGTCGCGCAGGTCCGGTCCGGGCATGGCGCGGCCCATGCGCTGCCGCGCCGCTTCCACGTCGGACCGGGCCAGTTCCTCGTCCCGCTGGTCGGCGGGATCGGCGGGCAGCCGGCCGAGCACCAGCTCCCCGGCCGGAGAGCCCGCGTCGGCGAGGAACCGGTGGCCGTGACCGTCGATCCGTTCGGTCAGCGCGATGTCGTAGCCGCTCCGGGCATCCGGTCCGCAGCCCATCGACGCGCAGAAGCACACGTCGCCCGGCTCGGTGCAGCGCGTGGCCACCACGAACGGCGCCCGCTCGCCCAGCACCTGGCACAGCTTGCCGATCGCGGCCAGGTCGCAGGGGCGCACGCCGAGGAACGCGTACCGGGGGCGTTCGTCGGGCACGGGGTGGAAGCCGTCGTCGTCCACCGTCAACAGGGTCCGGTGCGGCGGGTGCAGGAACGCCTTCCACGACTGCGGCCCGGCGGAGTGGCCGAACACTGCTGTGTCGTCCCGCCGGCGGAGCCGGTAGCGGCCCGGACCGGTCTCCACGCCCCAGCCTGCGGGCAGGTCGTCCGCGGCGCCCAGCTCCGCCAGGGTGATGGCGTCGTCGCGCCGGACCGGTCCGACGACCGTGAGGCCCTGTCGGCGAAGTTCCGCGATCAACGCGTCGAGACCGGCCAGGTCGAGCACGACGCTCGCGGCATCGCCCCGGCGATGTGCCGCACCTCGCTCGGCGGTGCGGTCCGCGGCTTCGACATCGGCCGCGCCGCTCGTCACGTCCGGGCCGGTCGACCCGGAACCGCTGCTCCCGATCCGTTCCGTCATCCCGTCCTCCTCGGTGGTCCCTCCAGGCTCGTCCGGGCCGGTTCGCCCGGGCAGTGGCGAAAGTCCCCACCTGCCCGTCCGCGGGTCCCGGTCGGGTCAGCAGATCCGGGGCAGCTGCTCGCCGACGAGCACGTCCACGATGCGCGACGAGCCGACCAGGGTCCGTGCGGTCACGCGGCCCGTCGTCCCGTCGGTGACCCGGCCGATCACGGTCGCCCCGGCCCCCTCCGGCAGTGCCCGCATGGCCGCCAGCACCGCCGGTGCGGACGGCGCGGCCACGAACGCCACCAGGCAGCCCTCGTTGGCCACGTGCATCGGGTCCAGGCCCAACAACTCGCACGCCGAGGCCACCGCGCGCGGCACCGGCACGTCCTCCTCGGACACCTCCACCGCCACGCCCGACGCGTGGGCCAGCTCGTTCAACGCGCCCGCCAGGCCGCCACGGGTGGGATCGCGCATCGCGTGCACGTCACGCCCGCCGGCACCGATCATCGCGGCCACCAGCCGGTGCAGCGGACGGCTGTCCGAGGCGACCTCCGCCTCGAATCCCAGCCCTTCCCGCGCGCTGAGGATCGCCGTGCCGTGCAGCCCGATCGGTCCGGACAGCAGCACCACGTCGCCCGCCGCGCCGCCCGCCGCCGAGGGGCACGCGTCACCCCACCGCACGCCGACACCGGTGGTCGTGACGTAGACGCCGTCCGCCGCGCCGCGACCGACCACCTTGGTGTCACCGGTGACGATCGGCACCCCCACCGCCCGCGCGGCCTCGGCCGCGGACCGGGTGATCCGACGCAGCTCCGGTACCGGCAGCCCTTCCTCCAGCACGTACGCCAGGCTCAACGCGACGGGGCGGGCACCGCGCATGGCCAGGTCGTTCACGGTGCCGTGCACCGCCAGCGAACCGATGTCGCCACCGGGGAAGAACCGCGGTGTGACCACGAACCCGTCGGTGCTGAACACGAGGTCCGCCCCGGCCGCGGTGATCACGGCGGCGTCCTCCAACGGTCCGTCGCCGCCCAGCTCCGGGGTGATCACCTCGGCGAGCAGTTCGGCCATGAGCTGCCCGCCGGAGCCGTGACCCAGCAGGACGCGCTCGGTCTCCGCGACGGGCAGCGGGCAACTGGTCATCTCGACTCCGTTCCGCGCCCGGCGTTGTGGAACGCGGCGCAGGTTCCCTCGCTGGACACCATGGGGGCGCCCAGCGGCGTGCGGGGTGTGCAGGTGCGCCCGTAGGCGCGGCAGTCCGTGGGCAGCTTCGTGCCGCGCAGGATCTCCCCGGCGATGCAGTCCGGCGCCTCGCGCGCGGTGACCGGGCCGACGGCGAACCGGCGTTCGGCGTCGAAAGCGGCGAACTCGGCGGTCAGCGCCAGGCCGCTGGCCGGGATGGGGCCGACCCCGCGCCACGTGCGGTCGGTGACCCGGAAGACCCGGCCGATCGCCTCCCGGGCGGCGGTGTTGCCGGAGCGCCGCACGGCCCGCGCGTACTGGTTCTCCACCGCGGCGCGGCCGTCCTCCAACTGCCGGACGGCCATGAGGATGCCCTCCAGCAGGTCCAGCGGCTCGAACCCGGTGACCACGATCGGGACGTGGTAGCGGTCGGCGATCGGCTCGTACTCGGTCCACCCCATCACCGCGCAGACGTGGCCCGCGGCGAGGAACGCCTGCACCTGGTTGTCCGGCGCGTCGAGCAGCGCGGTGATCGCGGGTGGCACCAGGACGTGGCTGACCAGCGCGCTGAAGTTCCCCACCCCCGACTCCGCCGCGTGCAGCACGGCCATCGCGTTCGCGGGGGCCGTGGTCTCGAAACCGACGGCGAAGAACACGACCTGCCGGTCCGGGTTCTCCCGCGCGATGCGCACCGCGTCCAGCGGCGTGTAGACGACCCGCACGTCGGCGCCGCGGGCCTTGAGCCCGAGCAGGTCGCCGGTCGTGCCGGGCACCCGTAGCATGTCGCCGTAGCTGGCGAAGACCACGTCCGGCCGCGCCGCGATGGCCATGGCCTTGTCCACCACCTCCAGCGGCGTGACGCACACCGGGCACCCGGGGCCGTGGATCATGCGGATGCCCGCGGGCAGCAACTCGTCGATGCCTTGCCGCACGATCGTGTGGGTCTGCCCGCCGCACACCTCCATCACCGTCCACGGGTGGTGGGCGGTGGCGTGCAGCTCGGCCAGCAGCCGACGGGCCAGCACGGGGTCGCGGTACTCGTCCAGGTGCTTCACGACGACCCCAATTCGGTGGCCAGCGCGTCGGGCATGGCCCGCAGCACGGCCAGGGTCTTGGCGGCCTCCGCCTCGTCCACGAGGCTGATGGCGAAGCCGACGTGCACGATCACGTAGTCGCCGACCACCGCCTCCGGCGTGTAGACCAGGCACACCGACCGGCGCAACCCGTCGAAGTCGACGGTGCCCGTGCGCAGGCGGGTGTCGTCGATCGTGACGACCCGTCCCGGGATCCCGAGGCACATCGACGTCACCCCTTCAGCCGGGCGGCGGCGATCACGGCCTGGCCGTAGCTGATACCGCCGTCGTTGACCGGTGCGCGTCGACCCACGTGCACCTCGAACCCCGCGTCCGCCAGCTGGCGCGCCAGGGCGGTGGTGAGCCTGTTGTTCTGGAACACCCCGCCACCCAGGCAGACGGTGCGCAACCCGGTGGCGCCGGCGGCCTGCTCGACCAGCGCGCGCGTGGCGTGCACGAGGGTGGTGTGGAAGCGGGCCGCGACGGCGCCGACCGGCTGCTCGCAGAGCACCACGTCGCGCAACGTCGGCACCGGGTCGTAGACCCACAGCGAGCCGCGGCGGTGCAGCCGCCACGAGAGCGCCTCGCCGTCCGGGTGACCGGACGCCGCGGCCTCCAACCGCATCGCGGCCTCGCCTTCGTAGCTGTTGTCGTCGCACACCCCCAGCAGGGCTGCCACGGCGTCGAAGAGCCGGCCGACGCTGGAGGCGACCGGGCTGCGGACTGCGCGGTCCACCATCCGTCGCACGACCTCGACCTCGCGCTCGCCCACGCGGTCCAGCAGCGCTTCGGGCAAGACCGGTGCGGCTCCGAAATCCTCGGCTCCGAACAGGTAGCCCAACGCCATTCGGGCGGGGCGGCGCACGGCCGCCTCGCCGCCGGGCAGCGGCGCGGTCCCGATCCGGCCCACCCGTCGGTAGCCCCGGTAGTCGGCCACCAGGACCTCACCGCCCCACAACGTGCCGTCGTCGCCGAGCCCGAGGCCGTCGTAGGCCACGCCGAGGAACCGGCCGCGCACACCGCAGTCGGCCGCCGTGGCCGCGACGTGCGCGTGGTGGTGCTGGACGACGATGCGCCGATCGGCCGGCCAACGGACGGCGTGCCGCGTCGACAGGTAACCGGGGTGCAGGTCGTGCGCACAGTACCGGGGATCGGTTTCCTGCCAGCGGCACAGCATCCGCGCGGTGTCCTCGAACGCGGCGAGCGTCTCCGCGTCGGACAGGTCGCCGACGTGCGGGCCGACCACCGCCCGGTCACCGACCGCCAGCGCCGTCGTGTGCTTGAGCTGCGCCCCCACCGCCAGCACGGGTTCCGGGGCGGTGGCGGGGAGCGGCAGCGGCTCCGGCGCATATCCCCGTGCCCGGCGCAGCAGCGAGGCGCCGCGCACCACCGAATCGTCGTAGCGGGCGCGGATCGGCCGGTCGTGCGCCAGGATCCCGTCGACCAGCGGCCCCAGTGAGGCACGGGCCGCGCCGTCATCGGTGACGATCGGTTCGCCCGAGCGGTTGCCGCTGGTCACCACGAGTGGCCGGTCGAGTTCGGCCAGCAGCAGGTGGTGCAGCGGGCTGTACGGCAGCAATACCCCGACCTCGGTCAGACCGGGCGCGACCGAAGGCGCCAGGCCCGCGTCGGCGCGCCGCGGCAGCAGCACGATCGGCGCGGCGACCGACGTCAGCGCCGCCGTGTCCGCCACGAGCGCCAGCGCACGGGCAGCCCGCACCGTGCCGACCATGACGGGGAACGCCTTGCGGGGGCGCTGCTTCGCGACGCGCAGCCTGCCGACCGCTGCCTCGTCCCTCGCGTCGCACACGAACTGGTACCCGCCGACACCCTTGATGGCGACGACGCCGCCATCCGCCACCACGGCGACCGCGGCGCGCAAGGCGTCCTCGCCGGACAGCGCGCCCCACGACAGCGTGGGACCGCAGTCCGGGCACGCGATCGGTTCGGCGTGGAACCTCCGGTCACCCGGATCCCGGTACTCCGCCGCGCAAGCCGGGCACATGGCGAAGCGGCGCATGGTGGTGCGGATCCGGTCGTAGGGCAGCGCCGCCACGATGGTCGCCCGCGGACCGCATTCGGCGCAGTTGGTGAACGGGTAGCGGTAGCGGCGGTCGGTCGGGTCGAACAGCTCCGTCAGGCAGCGTCCGCAGGTGGCCAGGTCCGGTGGCAGCCACCGGTGTCCGACACCGCCGCCCGCCGAGCTGTCCCGGACCACGAACCCCGGCAGCGGCGCCGCGTCGACCGGCATCGGGGACACCTCCACCGACTCGACGCACGCCACCTGAGGTGGCTGCTCCCGCACCAGCCGGCGGAACTCGGCGAGGTCCTCCGGCTCGCCCGCCGCAGTGATCACCACGTGGCCGTCCACGTTGCGCACCTCCCCGTCGAGGTGCAGCGCCGAGGCGAGCCGGTGGACGTGGGGTCGGAACCCCACGCCCTGCACCGTGCCGCGCACCTCGATGCGCTCGACCTGCCTCACCGCCGCCGCTCCAGCATCAGCCGCCGCTCGGCCGAGCCGATCACGGACCTCGTGGCGGCGACGGCGTCGGGGTTGACCGAGACCGAGGTGATGCCCAGCCGGACCAGGTGCTCGGCGAACTCCGGCTTGGCCGAGGGCGCCTGGCCGCACAGCGAGGAGGTGATCCCGGCGTCGCGGCAGGCGGTGATGATCCGGCCGATGGCGTCGAGCACTGCCGGGTCGGACTCGTCGAACAGGTCGGCGCAGATCTCGGAGTCGCGGTCGACGCCGAGCACGAGTTGGGTGAGGTCGTTGCTGCCGATGGACACGCCGTCGATGCCCATGCGGGCGTACTCGGGGATCCGGTAGGCCACCGACGGGACCTCGGCCATGACCCAGCGGTGCAGGCCGCGGTGGTGGCCGAGCGGACTGCGGTCGACCAGCTCCAGGCACGCCTCCAGTTCCCACTTGGTGCGCACGAACGGGATCATGACGTGCAGGTTCGGCGTCTGCTCGCGCACCCGGGCCAGGGCCTGCAGCTCGAGCGCGAACAGCGTCGGGTCCCGCACGTACCGGTAGCAGCCGCGGAAGCCGATCATCGGGTTGTGCTCGTGCGGCTCGAACTCCTCGCCACCCGTCAGGCCGCGGAACTCGTTGGTGCGGAAGTCCATGGTCCGGTAGACGACCGGTCGGGCGCCGAACGGACGGGTGATGCGCAGCAGCGAACCGGACATGGCGGCGAGGAAGTCCTCACTGCCGTGCCGGGCGAGGAACCGCCGCGGGTGCTCGCCCCCGAGCGCTTCGGTGAGCATGAACTCCGCGCGCAGCAGGCCGACGCCGTCGACCGGCTGCCCGGCCACCTCGGCGGCGTGGTCGGGCATGCCGAGGTTGACGTACAGCCGGGTGCCCAGCGCCTCGCCGGCGACCGCGACGGCGGTGCGGCTCGTGGCGACCGCCGGGGCGGCGAACGTCCCGGCGGTGACCGTGCCCGCGGTGCCGTCGACGGTCACGGCCTGGCCGTCGTGGAGGGCGGTCGTGGCCGATCCGGTGCCCACGACGCACGGCACGCCGAGTTCGCGGGCGACGATGGCGGCGTGGCAGGTGATCCCGCCGCCGTCCGTGACCACGGCGGCGGCCCGCCGCATGGTCGGCACCCAGTCGGGGTTGGTCATCTCGGCGACGAGCACCTCGCCGTCGCGCAGCCGGTCACCGTCGGCAGGGGAGGCGAGGACGCGCACCCGACCCGGGGCGAGGCCGGGTGACGCGCCCAGGCCGGTGACGAGCGGAGCGGCGGGGGCATCCGGCTCCGTGCCACCCGGCAGGGTGGTGATCGGACGGGACTGGACGAGCCAGGTGCGACCCTCCGCGATCGCCCACTCGATGTCCTGCGGCGTGCCGTAGTGCCGCTCGACCCGCAAGCCCAGCCGTCCCAGCTCCTCGGCTTCGGCCCGGTCCAGCACCCGGCGCGACGACTCGTCGGGGGCGAGGGGCACGCGCAGGTCGGTGCCGTCGGGCCCGCGCACGACCTTGTGCGACTTGCGCCCGACCCGGACGTCCACGAGGGACACGTCGTCGCCGTAGCGGCGCAGGATGTAGGTGTCGGGTTCGACCGCGCCGCTGACGACGACCTCGCCGAGCCCGAACGCTCCCTCCACCACCACCCGCTCGCGCTCGCCGGTGGCAGGGTCGGCGGTGAACAGGACACCCGAGCGCTCGGAGTCCACCATCCGCTGCACGACCACCGCGATGGCGGGCTCCTCGGTCAACCCCTTCTCGGCCCGGTAGGACAGGGAACGGGCGCCGAACAGCGACGCCCAGCAGTCCAACAGCCGCTCGACCAGCTCCTGGTCGCCGACGGTGTTGGTGAAGGTGCTGTTCATGCCCGCGAACGACGCGCCCGCCGTGTCCTCGGAGGTCGCCGACGAGCGGACCGCGACCGACACCCGGTCACCCAGTGCGTGGTAGTGCTCCAACACCCGGGCCGAGACCTCGTCGGCCACGCCGGTCTTGCGCACCAGCGCTTGCAATCGTTCGGGCGTGCCGTTGTCGCAGCCCGCGGCGAGCAGGTCGGTCAGCTGCTCGCGCACCGGCCCCATCGAGGTCAGGTAGGCGTCGGCGGTGACGACGAAACCCGGCGGCACGGGGAAGCCGGCCGCGGTCAGCTCGCCCAGGTTCGCGCCCTTGCCCCCGGCGATCGGGGTGTCGTGCGCCCGCAGTTCGGCGAAGGTCCTGACGAACTCGTTCACGTCCGCTCCCACTGGTCGATGACGTCGGCGAGGTGGCGGCGGGGTGTGGGAGGCAGCGGGTCGGCGTTGAACGCGGCCCAGCCGACCCGCACCAGGATCTGCGGGCAGGAGCTGCCGTCGAGCACCTCGGCGCGGATCCTGTTCCTGGTCGCGGCGACCTCCATGGGTTGGCTGAGCGGGCACGTCGCGAGACCGGCCGCGGTCGCCTCCAGCAGCACGGCGCTCATCGCTTCCCCGGCGCGCAGCCTCGACAGGGCGTCGTCCGAGGACGTGGCCAGCACCAGCAGCGACGCCCCGTCGTCCTCCCAGTCGTCCCGGCGCGCGTCCACCAGTTCACCGCCGGGGAACTCGCGGAGCCGGACGTCGCCGTGCTGTGGCACGCCGGCGGGCGCGTTGGCGGCGGGCACCCCGTCGACGGTCGCGTGGCCGCCGCTCCAGCGGCGGGCCTCCGCCCGGTAGGCGGGGTCCGCGTCCTGGGCTGCGGCGGCTTCGCCGATCGCGGTGGCCAACTCGAACCGGTCACGGGTGGCGACCACCTCGTGGGCGATCACGCCCTCCTCCACCGCCCGCGCGGTCAACAGGTCGAGCACCGGCCGGGGCACCTCCCAGGACGAGAAGCGGCGGCGGTCGGTGCGGCGGCGCGGGATGGCGGAGGCCATCGCCACGTCGGCGTCGGTCGGCTCCCGTCGCGTGAATTCGACGGCCGCGAGGTGGCCCGGGTCGGCGGGGTTCGGCAGGCGGTGGACCACCGCTCGCCACCCGAGCGCCGCCAGCGCCACCCGCAGGTGGTGCAGCGCGGCGCCGCAGCTGAGCAGCAGGTCCGCACCGCGCGGATCGGTGGCGGGCAGGCCGCGGAACGGGTCCGCGTACAGGTGCACGCTCGGTCCGCCCAGTCGCCAGCGCCACGGTTGGGTGTTGTGCACCGAGGGAGCGCGGCAGGCCAGGGCCAGCGCCGCTGAGATCGTTTCTTGGTCCGGCCGGCTGGGGTCCATTCGACCCACCTCCGTGCTGTGGTTTCGCGGTTCGCCTCCGACCGTGGCACCGGAGCCGGTCGTGTCGCAGGGTCGTAGGTCCCGAATCAGCGGGGACCGATGTGCCGCCCCCGCACGCTCCACCGTGGACCGCTTCACCGTGGACCGCTCCACCGTGGGCGGTCCCGCACGCGGTCACCCGTTCGGGGTGCCGGGTGCAGTCGCCCGCCGGTGTGGTCGACCGGCGACGGTGGTGACCCGATCGGTCGTCGACCACGGGTTGCGGGCCCCGGTGTGCTCGGGACAGGGCCGGAAGTCCCTGTGCGCCGGTGACCGTCGCGGCGACCAAAGACCCCGGGTGCCGAGCCGGGGCCGGGGGAGCCTGGGAGATCCGGATCGCGTCGAGGAGGTCGTGACGTGGCAGTGCGATCGGACGCTCCCGGTTCCGGTTCCGGCGCCACCTCCCGCCCGGAGCCGACCACACCGTGCGCGTGCCGTGCCGTCCTACCGGGTCGACCACACCCGGATCCGGACCACCGCGACGGCGACCGGTTCCTCGGGGGGGGCCACCCCCCGCGTGGGGAGCTGGGGCGCCGGATGCGGGGGGGGGGGCGCGCCGGGGCGGCGGGGGAGAGAGAGCGCGCGCGCCGAGA
>NZ_JBHYXZ010000022.1:39484-53154 GCF_042752395.1 Actinosynnema sp. NPDC059335
CCCACCCGGGGGGGGTGCGGTGCCGTCATCCGGGGACCACCACCCCCTGTCCCGCCCCCCCGCGCGGGCCCCGGTTCCCTCGCCGCTCCCCCCGCCTTTGGGCCACGGGGGGCGCCACGATCGCGGGTCGGCGCCGCCCCGGGGCCGGAGTCCTCGATGACCGGCCTCGCAATCCGGGGCCGGTGTCCGCCTTGGCGGTCCGGACCCGGGAGAACTCACGAAGAGCGAAGGAGTTGCCATGACAACGGTCGAGAGGCGTCCCGTCGGCGGTCTGATCCCGGAGGTGGTCGGTCTGTTCGAGGCCGCGTGGCCGTTCGGCCCGCGCCACTCCGTCCAGGTCGAGGACTACTTCGAGGACGGCACCTACGTGCTGCGCGCGGAGCTGCCGGGCCTCGACGCCGACTCCGACATCGCGGTGAGCACCACGGGAGACCGGCTCACCATCACCGCCGAGAGGGAGCAGCGGGCGCGCGAGCAGCACCGCTCGGAGTTCCGCTACGGCTCCTTCACCCGCACCGTCACGCTCCCCAAGGGCGCCGACGCCGACGCCATGACCGCGACGTACCGCAAGGGCATCCTCGAGGTCCGCGTGCCGGTCGCGGAGAACGCGGGCGCACGCAAGATCCGCGTGGAGGCGCAAGAGGACTAGGTTCCGCGCCCGACGCGAACACCGACGGGCACGTGTCGGCTCGGCGGCACGTGCCCGTCCGATCGACGTCGGCACGGTGGGCATCCCGGCGAACTCGCCGATCGGCCACGAGGACACCGGGATGCGCACCATCCCGCCGCGTCACCTCGGTCGTCCGTTCTCGCAACCGGCCGTGGTCCTCGTGGCGTCCGTGTTGGTCGGGTCCGGTCGGGCGGCGTGTGGCGAGTCGTGTGGCGTGCCTGGCGCACCGTCTGACGTCGGCGTGGGCGATCCGGTGGTGCTTGCTGGTCACCCGATCGGGTTGCGGACTCGCGCTCGGAGTATCCGCGGCAGAGTCGGAAGTCCCTGGCCTCCGGTGACCGTCGCGGCGACCAAGGACCCTGTGCGCCGGTTCCCGGCCCGAGGAGCCTGGGGGCACCGGATCGCGCCGAGGAGGTCGTGACATGGAGATGTGGTCGGGCGGTGTCGTCTCACGGCTGGCGCGGCGGTTCTGGGTCTGGCGCAACCCCCTGGCCCGCGCTGGGGACCGGTTGGAGAGCGGGGTGGCGCTGGTCGCGGTGACGGTGGCGCTGACGGGCCTGCCCGTCGCCGCCGCGCTCGGCTCCGAGGTCCACGTGCGGCAGGTGGCGCTCTCCTCGGAGCAGTCGCGCACCCGCCACCAGGTGGACGCCGTGCTGTCGGTGGACACGCCCGGGGACGTCGGCGGCACCGAGCACACCGCCACGACGACGTACGTCGTGCACGCCACGTGGGCGCTGCCCGACGGTACGGCCCGGCAGGGTGCGGTTCGGGTGACCGGTGGCAGGTCCGCCGGCAGCGAGATCCCGATCTGGGTCGACGACGGTGGGTCGCCGGTGGACCCGCCGTTGACCGCCGAGGGCGCCGTCGTCACCGCGGCGACGGTGGCGGTGGGCTCCTGGCTCGCGCTGGGCGGTGCGATGGCACTCCTCTACGGGCTGGTTCGCGGCGTCCACGTCAAGCTCCGCCGTCAGCGGTGGGCGCTGGAGTGGGCGGCGGTCGAACCCGGTTGGCGGAAGCTCGCGTGACGGCGTGCCCTGCGCGACGTCCCGGTGCAGGTGCCCTGTGGCACCAACCGTCCCGGGAACCACCCGTTCGTGTGGCCTGGGCAACGCTTCGGCATCAAGAGGGCAGGACCGGAGGTGCGGCGATGAAGGCACAGGTCGGGGATTGGGTGGTCGTCGAGGGCGTCAGCCTCGGCGTACCGACGCGGCGGGGCCAAGTGGTGGAGTTGCGCCACCCGGACGGCTCGCCGCCGTACCTCGTGCACTGGTTGGACACGGGCCGGCGGACGCTCGTGTTCCCCGGGCCCGATGCCCGTGTGGTGCCCGCTGAGGACGAGGCGCGGCGGTTCGCCGCGCCGGCCGACACCGGCACGGTGCACGGGGAGTCAGCGCCGGCCACGCGGGCGAGGCCGCGGATCCCGGGTGTGGCATGACCGGTCACCTCGGTGTGTTCGACGGGATCTTCCTCGCGGAAGGTGACCGGTTGCCCTCACGGGTCCGCAGGCGCGTGGAGGCGCTGCGCGCGTTGGGGGTGCCGGTCCACGGGCCACCCGACGCCGATCGGGCCGCGCCAACCGCGGCGCGCCGCGATTCCCGACCGGCGCTGGTGGTCGATCCGAGCCGTGACCAGGCGGAGCTGTGCCGGCTGCTCGACGAGGAGATCGTCCGCCGGACGTGCGCACGACCGCCGGACGCCGGTGATGCGGCCTGGACCCTCCGGGAAGGCGGAGACCCGCTCCGCCGCCGCGTGGTGGAGTCCCTGTTCACAGTGGGGGCCGGCGGTATCGCCACCCGCGGCGCGGTGGAGGAGGCACGACCGGACGCGGAGCCCTCGGTGCTCGCGGCCGGCGCCTACACCGGTCGCGGTTCGGACGAACACCTGCTGGAAGGCCCGATCTGGACCGGCCTGGATCTGCGGCCCGCACCCGAGGCCGACCACCGGGTGCTCGACCTCCGCACGGGCACGCTCGCGCGGCAGGAGGACACCGACCACCCGGTGTGGACGCTGCGGTTCGCGTCGATCACCCGGCCGGGCGTGGTCGCGATGAGGGCCGAGGGTCCGGCCGGACGGCTGCGCACCGGCAAGGCGCTGCGGCCTCCTCCGGAGGCCGACATGGCCGAAGGCGTGCTGGACGGCGACCGCAGCTGGGCGTCCACCGGTGACCGCTCCGGCGTGACGGCGGTCGCGTGGCAGCGCCTCTGGGGTGACGGGGATCTGCGCACCGCGGAGAGGATTGCCGCATACGCCGCCGGCGGCTTGAGACGGCGCCCGTCGGTCGGGCTGGTGGCGGCGCTCGACGCCGCCCGGCAGATCGGGTTCGACGGACTGCTGGCCGAGCACCGGGCCGCGTGGGCCGACCGCTGGGCCGCCGTGGACGTCGAGGTGCCCGACGATCCTGAGCTGGAGACGGCGGTGCGGTTCGCGTTGTTCCAGCTGTGGTCCAACGTCGACGGGCGGCGGGAGGTCGCGGTCGGCGCGCGCGGCCTGTCCGGCGCCGGGTACTCCGGCCACGTCTTCTGGGACGCCGACGTGTACGTGCTGCCCGCGGTCCTGACGATGCACCCTCGGCTGGCCGCCGCGATGGTGGACTACCGGGTGCGCCGACTGCCGGCCGCGCGGGTGGCCGCCCGCGCGGCCGGTCGTGCCGGCGCGCGGTTCCCGTGGGAGTCGGCGTCGGACGGCAGCGACGTCACGCCGGCGCGCGGCCACGTCGGCGGCGTGCCCGTGGAGATCCGGACTGGCCGGTCCGAGGAGCACATCACCGCGGACGTGGCGTGGGCCGCGTGGCACTGCGCGCGGTGGACCGGGAGGTCCGGTGACGTGCGAGCGAGCCGCGCTTTGCTGGAGGAGACCGCCCGCTACTGGGCGTCCCGGTGCCGGGTCGACGAAGACGGTCGCGCGCACATCGACGACGTCATGGGCCCGGACGAGTACCACGAGCGGGTGTCGGACAACGCGTTCACCAACGTCATGGCCCGCTGGAACCTCCGCGCCGCGGCCGACTCCACCACCTCGCCCGGGCAGCGGCGCGCCTGGACTTCGCTGGCCACCTCGCTGGTGGACGGGTACCGGCCGGACACCGGCCTGTACGAGCAGTTCGCCGGATACTTCGGCCTCGAACCGCTCACGATCGACCACGTCGCCCGCCCGCCGGTCGCCGCCGACGTCCTGCTCGGCCGCGAACGCGTGGCGGCCACGCAGATCATCAAACAACCGGACGTGCTGATGCTGCACCACCTGGTGCCGGAGGAGGTGCGGCCGGGTTCGCTCGGGCCGAACGTCGACTTCTACGCGCCGCGCACGGCGCACGGGTCGTCTCTGTCGCCCGCGATCAGCGCATCCCTGCTGGCGCGGGCCGGACGCCCGGAAGAAGCGCTGAGCCTGCTGCGGACGGCGGCGCGCATCGACCTCGACGACCTCACCGGCACGACGGCGGCCGGCCTGCACCTCGCGGCCATGGGCGGCGTCTGGCAAGCGCTGCTGGGCGGTTTCGCCGGCGTGGGCGTCCGGGACGGCACGATGCGCGTCGACCCGTCGGTACCCGCCTCGTGGCGGACGCTCGGGCTCCGGTTCCACTGCCTGGGCCGCCGTGTCCGGTTGCGGATCACCCGGGACGACGTGTGGGTCGAGGTGAACGCGCCCCTGCGGGTGGCGCTCGCCGGGCACGGCGAGTTCCTGGTCACCGACGCGGTGCGGGTCGAACGGATGGCGTAGGGAGGCGGCATGGGCGGCAAGGTGGTGGCGGTGGAGCGGCCGGGCGCGGCCCCGGTGGTCGCGATCGCCACGGCGGTCGCCGAGGCGATCGGCGCGACCGTGGTCACGGTGCCCACCGGTCGGGACGCGGTGCTCGGCGCGTTGCGCGGGCCGGACGCCGTCCTGGGCGTGGTACCGCGTGACCAGCACTCCTCGTGGACCATCGCCCGCGCGTCCGCCAGGCCCGTCGTCCTCGTGCCGCCGATGTACCCCGGCACGTCCGCGTCCACCGCCGCGGTCTCCCGGGTGCTCGTCCCGCTCGACGGCACCGCGGAATCGGCCCGTGCGGTCGTCGAGGTCCTCGGACTGCTGGCTCGCGCGAACGTCGATCTGGTCGTGCTGCACGTGTTCGACGAAGCCACCGTGCCGCCTTTCTGGGACCAGGCCGCCCACGCGCGGCACGACTGGGAACGGGAGTTCCGCAAGCGGTTCTGCACGCCGGAGGACGTGCGCTTGGAATTGCGCAGCGGGAGGCCGGGTGATCGCGTCAACCAGGTCGCGGCCGAGGAGCACGCGCACCTCATCGCGCTCGGGTGGTCGCGACGCCTCGACGAAGGACGGGCCCGCACGGTCCGCGACACCGTCCGCGGCGCTCGCGTCCCGGTGATGCTGGTTCCCCTCGCATCAGTCCACCCGCACCTCTGATGTGCGGCGGTCGGCGCCGGCGCCGGTCGTGGTCGGTCGGAGCGTCGGATGGTCGGCGCGATGGTCAGCGTTTCGAGGTGGCCGGTCACCGCGTCGCCCGGGCCCGCTGTGACCGACACCAACAGGTGCGGGCCGACCGGGTGGCAGCGCCCGATACCGCCGACCGCCCGCGCGACGCGGCCTACCGTCCTGGGTCGTCGCGAAGTCCGCCCCCGCCGCGGTGGACGTGACCGCGCTCAGCACGGCCAGGTCTGCCGCGCCTTGCCCGAAGGGTGTGTTCCCATGCGTCCGCGTGCCGCCGTCCTGCTGCCCCTCGTGACCGCCCTGCTCGCGGTCCTGCCCGTTCCGGCGGCCACCGCCGCACCGGGCGACCTGACCTGCGAGGTCCAGGTCCAGACCGACTTCACGCCGCCGATCACCGGTTCGGTGACCGGCTACGCGGGCGAGGTCAGCGGCTCCTTCGTCAACTGCGTCTCCGCGACCGGCCAGACCATGCAGTCCGGCGTGTTTCAGGGCACCGCCACCGCCACCTCGACCATCGCCACCCCCTGCTCGGTGGTGATCCGGATCGTCGCCACGGGCACGATCTCGTGGACGCCGACGGCGAGCAGCGACTTCGTCTACGTGTTCAACACCGACCCGGCGCAGGGCCTGGTGGAGCTGTCCATGACCATCACGGGTGGGGCGCTCGCCGGCGACGGGATGATCCCGGTGGCGTGGTTCACCCCGAACCTCGACTGCGCGCTGACCGGTCTCAGGTACGTGAGCGTGGGAGGGGCCGGCACGTTCGCCTGATCCCGCCGCGGCCCGGTGAACGCCTGCGCAGTGCCCGATGGGTGCTGTTCGACGTGGTTCGGTGAGGAAGGGTCATTCGTCGCAACGGGGGACGGTCAGCGCCCTCCGCATCCGTCCTGGCAGGACGGTCCCCTCCCGCCGGACGGCGGTGTCCAGGCGTTCGAGCGCCTCGTCCGTCCACGCCGTGACCTGTTGGGCGGGACGGCCCTCGGAGCCCATGACGCGGGCGCTCACCAGGCAGCCGCCGGTCGGGAGTCGCTCCACGCGGACCCATCCCGACCAGCTCGGCGTCGTCTCGCCGCCCCACGTGATGCGCAGGTTCTCCCAATCGATGTCGATCGGGCGGTGCACCTCATCGTCGTGGGCGCCCCGGCGCAACCACAGCCTGAGCAGGTTGGGACTGGGCACGTCGACCTCGACTCCCGCCGGCAGCCACGCGAGGTCGCCCAGGTCGGTGAGGACGTCGAACACGAGGTCGGCGTCGGCGGTCAGGAAACGGCTTCGCGGCACGGGACTGCTCGTCGTCTGCGGTGTCACACCGGTGCTCCCCGATTGGAGGTGGGTGGTGGCTGATCGTCGTCCGGTCCGGCCGGTGGGTGTGGTCGTCGTGGGGGCGACAGCAGCAGTCGGATGCCCATCGCCGGCGCGGCGATCAGGAGGCCGATGGCCACCAGCCCCGGATCGGCCACGGCGCCGATCAACACCAGGATGAGCCCGAACACGACCACGGGCGTGAGCCGGCCGGCGGCCGGTCGGGGGTCGGGGCGGTCGAAGGCGCGGATGCGCTCGGCGAACTCCGGGTCCTCGTTCGCCAACTGCTCTTCGATGGCGCGGAGCCTGCGTTGCTCGTGGTCGCTCAACATGATGGGCTCCGTGCGGACTGCGGCGTGAACGGCGCGCGGTGCGACCCGGATCCGGTGGTGGTGGAACAGTTGCGCCCGGCAGCGACGGCGCTCGGCGTGCCCCACGCCGAGCAGTCCCACGGCGAGCGCGGTGGCCGGCGCCGTAATCCACCACTCCACGCCGCCTCCTTCCGTCGACCGTGGTTCGGTGTCACCGCCGACTGGTGGATGCTTCGAGGACATGGTCGCCCGGATGGGGATGTCGGAACAGGGAGGGAACCGGCGGTAGACACGGCCGGTTGGTTGCCGGTTATCGGCAAGGGCGCGGGACAGCCGTGCGACGACACCCAGGTCGTCCCCAGTTCATCCCTCGGCGGCTCGTGGCTCGTCCGTGCGCCGGGGCGCTACGATCGTCGTGGGTGTGCCGGGAAGCCTGGTCGGCGAGCGATCTGCCGTCGTCCGGGAACGGAGGCCCCATGGCCGTGCACGTCGTCGCCCGCCGATGGGCAACCGGTCCACACCGCGGTGGCGCACCGCTCGACGCGGAGTGGGGACGTCGCGGTTCCCTACCGGGTGTGCCGTACCCGGCCGGTGAGAGGTTCCGGCCGTGGTGAGCGGGGTGGCACGCACCGCCGTCGGACCCATGGTGGTCGCGGCGGTGAGCGGCACTACCCGCCGGGGTTCCGCTTGCTCGACGACCCGCTGGCGGGTTCGGTGCTGCCGCCGGCGTCGCGGTGGCTGGCGATGTCGGCCCGTCATCGCGCGGTGCGCGAGTGGCTGATCAGGTATTGGGAGACTGCTTCGCCCGGTTCCTGGGGAGGCGTCGCCTGCCGCAAGCGCTACATCGACCAGCAGACGGCGCGAGCCCTGGACGACGGCATCGGGTGCGTGGTCGTCCTCGGAGCCGGTCTGGACACGCTGGCCCACCGCTTGGTGACGCCTGCCGGCGCGTCGGTGTTCGAAGTGGACATCGCCGTCAACACCGCACGCAAGCGCAGGCGCCTGCGGGTGGGCGATCGCGTGACCTTCGTGCCGGTCGACCTCGACCGGGGGGATCTGCGCGCGGCGCTCGTCGCCCGCGGTCACCGGGTCGCGCAGCGGTGCCTGTTCGTGTGGGAGGGGGTGACCCAATACCTGACCGAGGACGGGTTCGGCCGCACGTTCGACTTCCTGGCCGGCGCGGCGCCGGGCAGCAGGCTGGTGTTCACCTACCTCCGGCACGCCTCATGAACGGCGGCGGCGGTGTGCGGGAGGCCGGGGCGCCGCACGAACGGTTCGTCGCCCGGCAGCGCCTGTGGCGGCTCGGGCTGCGGCCGCGTGACGTGGGCCCCTTGCTGGCGCGGTACGGCTGGCGGAAGGTCGAGGACGTCGGGGCCGAGGAGTTCCGGACGCGCTACGTGCGGCCCGCCGGCCGTGACGTGCCGGTGTCGCCCTTGGAGCGGACGGTCCTGGCCGAGAAACCGTGAACACCGACCGAGGGGCGGACCGCCCGGTGCGACGACTTCGACCGACGACTGCGGGAATGGAACACATGGCACGGATCAAGCGGTCGGGGCCCGCGCGTGACGACACCGTGGATCCGTGGGCCGGCGTCGCCGACCGGGCGAGCCGGCAGGCGCACGGCGTACCCGCCGAACTGCTCGACGGCTACCTCGCCGACCTGGACGAGGTCAGTGCGTCCGGCCGCCCGTTGGGACCGGATCGGGTGAGGGTCCGCCACGACGTGGGCGCCCGGGCGGCCGCCCAGGGCGTGCCCCTGGGCGGGGTGATCGACCTCTACCTCGGCGCCACGTGGCTGGCTTGGCCGCTGTTGTCGGGTGTGGACGATGCGAAGGACCCGGACGCCGTCCGCGCCCTGGGACGGGCGGTGTTCCAGGCGGCCGACGTGGCGGTCGAGGCCATCGCCGAGGGCTACGACAAGGCGCAGCGCTGGTCGGTGCGCCAGGAGGAGTCGTTCCGCAGGGAATTCGTCGACGACCTGCTCGACGGTCGCAACCTCGGGCAACTGGCGGAGCGGGCGGAGAGGTTCGGGTTGCGGTTGGCGGGCAGCAACGTCGTGGCGGCCGTGCGCTGCCCGCAGCCGGCGGTCGACGGCGGCGAGGTGGCCAGGGCGGTGGAGTCCTCGCTGAACCTGCGGCCGGACTCCCGCGACGTCCTCATCACCACGAAGACCGGCCTGCTCGTCTGCGTCGTCCCGGACACGGTGGTCGGAGTCCTCGACGAGTTCACCCGTCAGGTCGCCGTGGCACTGGGCGGGGAGGCCACGTGGTGGGTCGGCATCGGTCGCGTCCAGTCCGGACCGGGTGGCGTGGTGCGCTCCTTCGAGCAGGCCCGGTACGCGCTCGACATCGCCGAACGCCTGGCGTTGCCGGGGCGCGTGCACCGGGCCGGTGACCTGCTGGTCTACCAGGTGCTGTTGCGCGACAGCGCCGCCTTGGCCGACCTGGTGTCGGTCGTGCTGGAACCGCTGCGCGCCGTGCGGGGCGGCCCGGGTCCGCTGCTGGACACGCTGGCGGCCTACTTCGCCGCCGGTCAGGTGTCGGCGGCGTGTGCGCGGGAGTTGCAGGTGGGCGTCCGTACGGTGACCTACCGCCTGCGGCGGGTCGAGGAGCTGACCGGCTACTCGGTGGATGATCCGCCGCAGGCGTTGTCCCTGCACGTCGCGGTGCTCGGCGCCAAGTTGCTCGGCTGGCCGGTCACCGAGGTGCCGTGACCCCTGGTTGCCGGGTTCCGGCAGCCGGGCCGATCGCGGGCGGCTCGGTTCGCACATTGTCCACCGGCACCGGTCGGGAGAGTATTCATGCAGGTCAAGGTGACCTGGGCGAGAGTGCTCCCGATCGTGGAGGGAGTGTTGCGTGGACGCTTGGCTCGTGTGGTTGGCGGTGGCGTTGTTGCTCGGCGCGGTCGAGGTGTTCACCCTCACCGCCGCGCTCGGCATCCTCGGGGGAAGCGCGCTCCTCGCCGCCGCAGCCGCGGGGATCGGCCTTCCGGCCGCGGCCCAGTTCACGGTGTTCGCGTTCGCCTCGGTCCTGGGCCTGGTGTTGCTGCGTCCGCTCGCCGGGCGTCACCGGAACGGGTCGTCCGTGCGCTTCGGGGTGGACGCCCTGGTGGGCGAGCCGGCCGAAGTGGTGCGCGAGGTGACGCGGCACGGCGGTCGGGTGCGGATCGCGGGGGAGGAGTGGACGGCCCGCCCGTTCGACGACAGCCTCGTGATCCCCGAGGGCGCCACCGTGGAGGTTCTGCGGATCAGCGGCAGCACCGCGTTCGTCTACCCGGGGAGTGGGTCGTGGAAGCTTCAGTGATCGTCGGCGCGGTGATCGTGCTGCTGGTGGTGCTCGTCGTGTTGAGCGCGGTGCGGATCGTGCCGCAGGCGCGGGCGCGCAACGTGGAGCGGCTCGGTCGGTTCCAGCGCACGCTGCAACCGGGGCTGAACGTGGTGATCCCGTTCATCGATCGCGTGCACCCGGCGATCGACCTGCGCGAGCAGGTGGTGTCTTTCCAGCCGCAGCCGGTCATCACCGAGGACAACCTCGTGGTGGAGATCGACACGGTGCTGTACTTCCAGGTCACCGATCCGCGTGCGGCGTTCTACGAGATCGCCAGCTACCTGCAGGCGGTCGAGCAGTTGACCGTCACGACGCTGCGCAACGTGGTCGGCTCGATGGACCTGGAGCGCACCTTGACCTCTCGTGACACGATCAACAGCCAGTTGCGGGGCGTGCTGGACGACGCCACCGGCAAGTGGGGGTTGCGGGTGAACCGCGTGGAGATCAAGGCGATCGACCCGCCGCGCACCATCAAGGACGCGATGGAGAAGCAGATGCGCGCCGAGCGGGACAAGCGCGCCGCGATCCTGTCCGCCGAAGGGCAGCGGCAGTCGCAGATCCTCACCGCCGAGGGGGACAAGCAGGCCGCCGTGCTGCGCGCCGAGGGCCAGCGGGCGGCGGAGATCCTGAAGGCCGAGGGGCAGTCGCGGGCGATCGACCAGGTGTTCGAGGCGGTGCACCGCAACGATCCCGACCCGAAACTGTTGGCCTACCAGTACCTGCAGATGCTGCCGCAACTGGCACAGGGCCCCGGCAACACGTTCTGGGTCATCCCCAGCGAGGTTACCTCGGCGTTGCAGGGCGTCTCCCGCGCCTTCACCGAGGCCCTGCCCAAGGTCCCGGCCACCGTGCCCGCCACGGCCGACGACGACGCGGCCCGCGCGGCCGACGACGCGAACCGGGCCGCAGAAGCAGCGGCCGAAGCGGCCGCCGACGCCGAAACCGCAGGCCGGGCGGGCACACCTGGCTGACCGGTCCCACACGGGGGCCGATCGCCGCACCGGAGCAATGCCGATCAAGGCGTGCTCCGGTGCGTTGTTCCGTGCACGGGGGCGGCGGCGCGTGCCGTCGAAAGACCTGCGGCAGGTGGTCGTCGACGGCTGATGGCGCGGTTCTTCTTCGTGGTGGGCACTGGAGATCACGCGCGAGCTGGTGGTGGGGGAGCCGCGGGACCGGTGGGTGGCGGCGCTGCCGGCGTTCGCCGCGCCGGGTGGCGTGGTGGTGTCCGCCGCGCTGTTCCTGGCCGTGGTCGGTGGCGGGTTGGAAGCGCGCGGGTGTGGCCGCCGTGCCGGGCATTGCGTCGCCGCTCGCACTGACCCGGCGCGACGACCCGATCTCGACCCCCGTGCGCGGCACGTCGAAGGACGGGAACGGTGGCGCGGAGTGATCACCCGACCGGCGGGGTACGCCTCGACCGCGGCAGTGCTGCCGGTCGTGCGCCCCGCCGGCCGACTGGTCCGCGGTGGGCCGTCAGTCCGCCGTGCGCAGGGCGGCGAACGCCTGGTCGACCAGGGAACGCAGGTCGTCCGCGCCCTCGCCCTCGACCCAGGCGGTCAGTGCGGTGGTCAGCGCCGCGGTGGCCGCGGCGGCGATCACGCGCAGTCGCAGGTCGACCGGTCGGCGCTCGCGTTCGGCCAGGGCGGTGGCGAGCAGGTCGCCGGTGGCGGCGGTGTTGTGCCACTGCCGTGCCCGCAGGGCGGGCGTGGTGACGACGAGCCGGGTTCGGGCGTAGACGGCGTCGCGGTCGGTGGCGAGCACCGCGTCCAGACCGGTCAGCAGGGCGGCGCGCAGCGCTTCCAGCGGGTCCTCCCCGTCGGGGCGGGCGCGGACCAGGTCGGCGATGAGCGGGTCGTAGTCGTCGTCCTCGACCACGGCTTCCTTGGTGGGGAAGTGGCGGAAGAAGGTCATGTGCGACACGCCCGCTGCGGCGGCGATCTGCTCGACGGTCGTGGCGTCGTAGCCCTGGCCGAGGAACAGCTTCAACGCGTGTTCCTGGATGGTGCGGCGGGTGTGCGCCTTGCGCTGCTCGCGCAGCCCGCCCCGTCCTGCCTGGTTCGTCACCGGTCCAGCATGACGGCCAGTGCCCGGCGCAGGACGTCCGGCTCCGGCTTGCCGCGCCAGGCCAGGTGGCCGTCGGGGCGCACCAGGAGCGCGTCGCCGTCGCGGTGGACGTGCCGGACATCGCCGAGCACGTCGCGGGCGACCGCGGCGCAGCTCCCGCCGCGCGGTGCGGCGACGGTCCAGCCGAACCGGTCGGTGACCGCGAACTCGGGCACCCGGTCGCCGACCCTGGGTCGTCGCCCGAACCGCGAGCGGGCGTAGCTCGTCGTCAGTTGCGACGCGCGTTCCCAGATCCGCTTCTCCACCGGCGGCAGGCCCATCAGCGGGAACAGCACGCGGTCGCGCACCAGCCGCGCGAGCGGCGACTCGCCCAGCACGAGCCCGGTGAGGCCGCTGGTGGTGCCCAGCACCTCTTCGGCGACGGGGCGGCGTTCAACCTGGTAGCCGTCGAGCAGCCGGTCGCCCGCGCGGCCCGAGGCCACGAGTGCCAGCCGCCACGCCAGGTTCTCGGCGTCGCTCAGACCGGTATTCATGCCCTGTCCGCCGAACGGGCTGTGGATGTGCGCCGCGTCACCGGCCAGCAGCACCCGGCCGCGTCGGTAGGTCTCGGCGAGGCGGCGGTGGATGCGGAACACCGATGTCCACAGCCACACGTCGGCCGGCCGGACGCGCACGCCGGCGTGCCGGTGCGCGGCGCGCGTCAGGAAGTCCGGGATGCCCGGCACCTCGGTGCCCGGCGCGGGCGCCATGAACCGCCACACGCCGTCGGGCAGGGGGAACGCCGCGAAAACCTCCCCGCCGCGCACCCACACCCCGACCGAGTCGCGGGACAGCGGCAGTTCGGTCCGCACGTCGCCGAGCACGAAGCCCTCGACGAGCGGGACGCCGGGGAAGCCGATGCCGGAGGCCTTGCGCACCGCGCTGTGCGCGCCGTCGCAGCCGACCACCCAGTCGGCCGGCACCGGTCCGGCGGACGTGGACAGCGTCACCCCGTGTTCGCGCAGGTCCAGGCCGGTGACCGCGGTGGCCCACTCCACCCGGCCGCCCAGGGCGGCCAAGCGGGTGCGCAGCGCGGCTTCCACCTCGGCCTGCGACACCAGCAGGCCGGGACGTCGCACCAGCGCCGTGGGCCGCCCCACTCGCAGTTCACCCGAGCGGCGACCGTCGACGTGGACGGCCACCCGGCGGATGCCGATCGACCGCTCCGGCAGGTCGCCCAGCGCGCCGAGTCGTTCCAGCACCTCGCTGCCGCGTGGTTGCAGGCCCAGGGCGCGGGAGGTGGTCGCCGGCCCCGGCGCCGCGTCGACGACTCGCACCGCCACGCCGCGCGCGCGCAATGCGCACGCCGTGGCCAGACCGGTGGGACCGGCACCCACTACCACTACGCTCATGAGCCATAGTGTTAGTCACTAACAAAAGTTAGTCAATAACATCTCGCTGGTGGACGTCCGGGATGCCGTCTTGGTCGGCGTCGCGGGTCTCCTCGTCGTGGATGCGGCGGTAGACGCGGTTGCGCGCACGCAGGATCACGGTGGCGACCAGCGCGGACAGCAGCGACCCGAGCAGGATGCCGAT
>NZ_JBHYXZ010000022.1:53253-70454 GCF_042752395.1 Actinosynnema sp. NPDC059335
CTCCTCGTCGTGGATGCGGCGGTAGACGCGGTTGCGCGCACGCAGGATCACGGTGGCGACCAGCGCGGACAGCAGCGACCCGAGCAGGATGCCGATCTTGGCGTCGTCGTAGGGTCCGGTGCCCTCGCCGAAGGCCAGTTCGCCCACCAGCAGCGACACGGTGAACCCGATGCCGCCCAGCACCGCCACGCCCACCACGTCCACCCAGGCCAGGTCGCCGTCCAGTTCGGCGCGGGTGAACCGGGAGACCAGCCACGTGGCAGCCGTGATGCCGACCAGCTTGCCCAGCAGGAGACCGGCGACGATGCCGATGGTGACGGTGTCGGTGAGCGAGGAGGCCAGGCCGGAGAGCCCGCCGATCGACACCCCGGAGGCGAAGAACGCGAACACCGGCACCGCGACCCCGGTCGACAGGGGCCGCCAGCGGTGCTCGAAGTGCTCGGCCAGGCCCGGCCCCTCGCCGGGTGCGCGGCGGATGACCGGAACGGCGAAGCCCAGCAACACCCCGGCCACGGTCGCGTGCACCCCGGAGGCGTGCATGAACCCCCAGGTCAGCGCGGCCAGTGGCAGCAACAGCCACCACGAGCGGACCCGCCGCTGCACCAGCACGGTGAACAGGGCCAGCGGCACGGCCGTGAGCAGCAGCGGTGTCACCGCCAGGTCGTCGGTGTAGAAGACCGCGATGATCACGATCGCGATCAGGTCGTCCACCACGGCCAGGGTGAGCAGGAACGTCCGCAGCGCCGCCGGCAGGCACCGCCCGATCACCGCGAGCACCGCCAGGGCGAAGGCGATGTCGGTGGCGGTCGGGATCGCCCATCCCGACGCCGTGCCCGGGGTGCCCAGGTTGACCAGCACGTAGATCAGGGCGGGCACCGCCACCCCGCCGAACGCGGCGGCCACCGGCACCGCCGCCCGCCGCGGGTCGCGCAGGTCCCCGGCCACGAACTCGCGCTTGAGCTCCAGGCCGGCGACAAAGAAGAAGATCGCCAGCAACCCGTCGGAGGCCCAGTGCCCGACGCTCAGGTCGAGGTGCAGGGAGGCGACCCCGAACTCGAAGTCGCGCAGCGCCTCGTAGGTCGGCGCCCACGGCGAGTTCGCCCAGACCAGGCCCAGCAGCGCCGCCGCCAGCATGATCACCCCGCCGACGGTTTCCAGTCGCAGGATGTCGGCGATCCGCTTGGCCTCGGGCCAGGAACCGCGGTTGAACAGAGTGGTGGCGCGGCGTTGCACGGGCGGCTCCCGAGGGTCGGTGGAACAACGTCGCCGACCAGGCTTCCCGGCACACCATGCCCGCACGCGGGCAACACCCCGACCGTACCCGGAGGTGGGTGTCGGCGCGCGGACCCGATGATCACATCGCCGTGAACAGCCGGTGCCCCCGCCCGGCGGATCTCGGAGGCGGGACGGGCGCGGTCGCCGTAACGCGGACGGTATCCGCACCGATACGGTGTGCGGCGCGGTCACCGGTCGGTGGCGGCGTGGTGTGCCGGGAAGTCTGGTCGGCGATCCAGAGCAACTCGTCCTTCCCGGAGTCGCCATGAGACGCTTGTCACCGCTCCACGTCGCCTTGTCCGTGAACGCCGCCTGCGCCGGGGCGAACCTGGTCCTGGCCGTCGTCTGGTCCAGCTGGGTGCTCGCGCTCGCCGGGGCGGGCTGGGCACTGGTGGCGGCCTGGTTGTTCGCGTTCCGCGAGGACGGCGACTCGGGACCGGACGCGGCCGAGGCGATGGAGGAGCGGCCTGAGGAGCCGCTTGTCCTGCCCCGCTCCTGATCCCCGGCGGCACCGCGCTCCGGGAATCGAGGAGCTTCAGGTGAGGTCGGCGAACGCCTCCACCTGCCGGGTGCGGCCGGCGACGATGAGGATGTCGCCGCGTTCGACGACCGTGTCGGCGGTGGCATAGGTGAAGTCCCGGCCGGGCCGCTTGATCGCCACCACGGTGACGCCGTGCCGGGTGCGCAGCCTGCTGTCGGCCAGGGGCACCCCGACGGCCTGCGCCGGGGCGGCGGTCTTGACCATGGCGTAGTCGTCGTCGAACTCGATGTAGTCCAGCATTCGGCCGGTCACCATGTGCGCGACGCGCTCGCCCATCTCGTGCTCGGGCAGCACGACGTGGTGGGCGCCCATGCGCTGCAGGATGTGGCCGTGGCGGCGACTGTTGGCCTTGGCCCAGATGTGGGGGACGTCGAAGTCGACCAGCAGGGCGGTGGTGAGGATGCTCGCCTCCAGGTCCGATCCGATCGCCACGACCGCGCGCCGGTACTCGTGGACGCCCAGTTGCCGGAGGGCGGTCTCGTCGGTGGAGTCCGCGACCGCGGCGTGGGTGAGGTCGTCGGCGTAGCGCTGCACGAGCGCCGGGTCGGAATCGATGCCCAGGACCTGCGAGCCGTGCGCGGTCAACTCCCGGGCCAGGGAGGAGCCGAAGCGCCCCAGCCCGATGACGGCGATGCGGTTGGGTCGGGCGGTGTCGTGGTCAGCCAACGATCGGTCGCTCCTCGGGTAGTTCGTAGCGGCGGGCGCGCTCGCGCAGGGCCAGCGCGGAGGCGAGGGTGATCGGGCCCAGGCGTCCGATGAACATCAGTGCCACGAGCACCAGTTGCCCCGCCGGGGGGATCGCGGCGGTGATGCCGGTGGACAGCCCGACGGTGCCGAACGCGGAGGTCGCCTCGAACAGCACCGCGTCCAGCGGCAGTCCGGTGATCAGCAGCAGGACGAGGGTCGCGGAGGCCACGAGGCCGACACCGAGCAGGGCCACGGTCAGCGCCTGGCGTTGCACCGGGGAGGACAGGCGACGGCCGAGCACGTGCACGTTGGGCTCGCCGCGGACCTCGGCGGCGATGACGAACGCCAGCAGGGCGAACGTTGTCACCTTGATGCCACCCGCGGTGCCCGCGCTGCCGCCGCCGATGAACATCAGCACGTCGGTGACCAGCAGGGCGGCCGGGGTCATCTGCCCGACGTCGAGGGTGTTGAACCCGGCGGTGCGCGGGGTGACGCCGTGGAAAGCACCGAGCACCAGCTTGCCCCCCCAGCTCGTGCGGGCCGAGGGTGTCGGGATTGGACCACTCGATGGCGGTGACCGCCAGGACGCCCACCGCGGTCAGGGCGGCGTAGGTCAGCAGCGTGATCCGGGCGTGCAGCGACCAGCGGCGCAGCCGTCCCCGCAGCCGGCGACCGATCTCGAACAACACCGGGAAACCCAGGCCGCCGGTGATCAACGCCCCCATGACCGGGACGACGACCCAGGCATCCGTGGCGAACGGAGTCAGGCTGGTGGCGTAGAGGGCGAACCCGGCGTTGTTGAACGCCGAGATCGAGTGGAACACGCCCTCGTGGACAGCCCGGCCCCAGCCCATGCCGTAGCCCGTGGCGAACCGCGTGGTCAGCACCACGGCCGTGATCGCCTCGACAGCCAGGCTCACCGCCAGCACCCGCAGGACCACGCCCCTGACCTCGCCCAGCCCCAGGGCCTTGGTCTCCGCCTGGGCGGTCAACTGCATCCGCAGGCCCATGCGACGTGCCACCAGCAGCCCCAGCAGCGTGGCCAGCGTCATGACGCCCAGGCCACCGACCTGGATCAGGCCCAGCACGACCAGCTCGCCGAAGGTCGACCAGTGCGTCGCGGTGTCCACCACGACCAGACCGGTCACGCATACCGCCGAGGTCGCCGTGAACAGCGCGGTCACCAGGTCGGTGGGCTCCCCGGCCTCGCTCGCCGCGGGCAGTGCGAGCAGCAGTGCGCCCACCAGCACGGCGGCCCCGAACCCGAGCACGATCAGCCGGGCAGGGTGGCCGACCCCGACGGGGCGGCCACGTCTCCGCCACCAACCGGTCCTGTTCACCCGATCACCCGAACGACCACGTTCGACCCCGTCGCCACGCCCCCACACTCACACACCTCGCCGGCGGGCGGACACGCACCCTGGCGCGTTGACGCGCCATTAACGCTGTCGTGGGACAACGCGTGGCGGCCGCAAAGACGACGTAAAGATCCCGACCGGCCCTGGCGACGGACTGAACATCCGTTCAATGATCTGCACATGTGTTCAGCACAGGCGGATCTCACCGCGCGAGCCCGCATCCGCGACGCCGCGCTCGCGCGCTTCGGGGCCGACGGGGTGGCCGGCGCTTCCGTGCGGGCCATCGCCGCGGACGCCGGGGTGTCAGCGGCGCTGGTGGTGCACCACTTCGGGTCGAAGGAAGGCCTGCGGCAGGCGTGTGACGAGCACGTGCTGGCGGCCATGGACGGCGGTGACGGGATGGAGGGGGAGGCGTTGGCGCGGGTGCTGGCGGCGGCAACCCCGGCGCGGCGCTACCTGGCCCGTTCCCTGGTGGACGGCTCCGGGGCCGCGACCGCCCTGTTCGACCGGATCGTGGAGCGCACCGAGCGGTGGCTGGCCGAGGGCGAGACCGACGGCCGGGTGCGCCCGACGGAGGACCCGCGGGCGCGGGCGGTGGTCTACGTGGCCTGGCAGCTCGCTCCGCTGCTGCTCGGTGAACAGGTCGGACGGCTGCTGGGCGGCGACCCGGCCGAGCCCGCCACCGCGACCCGCGGGGCGCGGGCCGGGCTGGAGATGCTCACCGGTGGGCTGTTCACCGACGACCACTGGCTGCGCGCCTTCACCGGGCTCGACGGGAGTGGGCGGCGGTGAGGGCGCTGCTGGTCACCCACGGCACGCGCGGCGACGTGCAGCCGCTGCTCGCGCTGGCCGTGGCACTGCGCCACGCCGGCCACGAGGTCCTGCTGGCCGCGCCGCGGTCCACCGCCGCGGTGGCGGTCGAGCACGATGTCGAGTTCGCCGGGCTGGACGAAGGACCCAACCGGCTGCTGGACGACCCCGTGTTCCGGGAGGCCGTGGACGGCGGCTACCGAGGGCTGCGGGGCAAGGTCACCGCCGTGCGCACCGCGCGCCGCATCAAGCCGCTGATGGCCGACGTGCTGCGCGATCTGGGCGACGTCGCACGCGGTTCGGCCGCCGACGTGGTCGTGCACACCCCGACCCTGCCCGCGCAACACGTCGCCGAGCTGCTGGGCGTCCCGTCCGTGGTCGCCGCCCTGCAACCGGGCTGGGTGCCCACCGCGGCGTTCCCGTGCCCGATGCTGCCGCTGCCCCGGCTTCCGAAAGCGCTCAACCGTGCCACCTACCTGGCGGTGAGCGCGACGCTGCGCGCCTACGCCGGCATCACCGACCGGTGGCGGATCGACCATCTGCGCCTACCGCGCCGCCGCGGAGCGCACGACCTGCTGCACGATGCGCACGGCCACGACCGGCTGGTGCTCCAGGCGTTCAGCCCGCTGGTCACGCCCGTCGCCCCGGACTGGCCGACCTCCGTGCGCACCACGGGCTTCTGGTACCTGCCCGACGCCCCGTGGACGCCCCCGCGGGACCTGGACGAGTTCCTAGCCGCCGGACCGGCGCCGGTGCACCTGGGCTTCGGCAGCATGGCGGGCCGCGACACGGCGCGCACCGGCCGGATCGTCACCGAGGCGGTGCGCGCGGCCGGCGTCCGCGCCGTGCTGGCCACCGGCCGGGGCGTGACCACACCGTCCACACCGGACGTCCACGTCATCGACCAGGCTCCACACCAGTGGCTGTTCCCGCGCATGAGCGCGGTGGTGCACCACGGGGGAGCGGGCACCACCGCGGCCGCGCTGGCCGCGGGCGTGCCGCAGGTGGTGTGCCCGTTCGTCGCCGACCAGCCCCACTGGGCGCACCGCGCCCACGCCGCCGGCGTCGCTCCACCGCCGGTCCGCCAACAACGCCTCACCGCGACCGCGCTGGCCGAAGCCGTCGCCACCGCCGTGCACGACACGGCGATGCGCCGTCGTGCACGGGACCTCGGCGCCGACATCCGCGCCGAGGACGGCGTCGCCCGGGCGGTCGCCGCGCTGGAGGACGTCACCCGTTGAGGAACCGATCACAGGAGGAAGCACCCGTGGACTTCGCCGACGGGGTCGCCAAGACCTTCCGCATGGACGACGAGGCGTGGCGTCGCCACGCCAACCCCTGGAGCGTGTGGACCCGCTTCGCCGCCATCCCGGCCCTGCTGCCGGCCGTGTGGAGCCGGGCCTGGATCGGCTGGTGGAGCTTGGTGCCCATCGGGGTCGTGGTGGTGTGGCTGTTCGTCAACCCGCGAGTGTTCCCGCCGGTCGACGCCCCCGAGAGCTGGGCCGCGCGGGGCATCCACGGCGAACGTGCCTGGCTGCGCGACCGCGATTCGGTCGCGCCGGACCACCGCGCCGTCCTGCGCCTGCTGGTCGTCCTGGGCCTCGCCGGGTTCGGGCTGGTCGTGTGGGGCCTGGTCGCCCTGGAGGTGTGGCCCACGGTGTTCGGTGCGACCGTGCTGGTCCTGGCACAACTCTGGCGCATCGACCGCTTCACCTACCTGTGGGAAGCGACGATCACACGCCAGGGTTCGGCGTGAGCACGCCGGCGCCGGCGCGGGGGCGGCGCGAACGCGGCCGGGGGATCGCTGTCGGTGCCGGCCCGCCCGGATCGGATTCGTCCGGCGACCGACTGGTGGTGCGGTGCCCGTGCGGCACGTGCGCGGGTCGGACCGCGATGACGGACCCGACGGAGCCGAGAACCCGCCGCCGGTCAGGTCTTCACCGCCAGGACGCACCGCTCGATCTCCGACACCGGAAGCGCGCGACCGGCGGGGCGCAGGTAGCGGGCGTCGTACTCCGCGGGCCCGACCTGCTCCACCGCGGCCCACCCGTAGGGTGCGAGGAAGTCCTCCACCTTGTCGGGAGCGAGACCGAAACGCCACAACCGCTTGCCGGAAACGAACTCCCGGTGGGCGGCCTGCGCGCCGTACAGGGAGGTGCCGTCCAGGAAGTCCCGCCGGACGTAGGTGAACACCAGTTCACTGCCCGGCGCCGCCTCTGCCAGGAAGTCGAACGTCGCCCGCACCCCCGGCTCGTCCAGGTACTGGGTCACCGCCTCCCACACGAACAGCGTCCGCTGCCCACGGCGGTAACCGCGCTGCGCCAGGACCTCACCCAGGTCCTGGGTGCCGAAGTCGACCGGCACCAGCGTCACCCGTGCGGACACCTCGGCGCCCAGGCGGGCGATCAGGGCGCGCTTGCGTTCGACGTTGACCGGCAGGTCCACCTCGTACACCGACGCCCCGGCCGGTCGTGCGATCCGGTGGGCGCGCGTGTCGAACCCCGCCCCGAGCACCACCACCGCCTCGATCCCGGTGGTCAGGGCGGCGCGCACCCGGTCGTCGATGTACCGCTTGCGGCACAGCACACCCGCCCACAACCCCGGGACCTTCTTCTCGGTGGCCGCGATGAGTGCCCGTCGCACGGGCCGCCACCGCGCGCACGCGACCGCCACTCTCCCGACCGCCGGCAGCAGGCGGCCGGCCAACTCATCGCGCACCAGCGGTCGGTCCTCGGCCTGCTCCACCGCGACGATCACCATCGGGCCCACGGCGGTCTGCGCCGCACGATCGCTCATCAGTGCTCCTCGGGAACGGTCCGACACGACGCCGACCAGACTTCCCGGCACACCGACACCCACCCTACAACCGCCGTGCTCCGGCGGGATCCGCTCCGGTGGAGGAGGGCCAGTTCGCCTTTCGCGGTCCGAGACCGGCCGGTTGCCTTCGCGGTGGTCTGCCGCACCGGGGCTACGGCACGGGCAGCGGCGACAGCAGCCAGCGCCCGTCCTTCTCCACGACGGCCTGGGCGAAACTCACCTCGCCGTTGGACTCCGAACGGCCGGACACCACGATCTGCGGGAAGCCGCCGCGACTGCGGCCTGGTGTCACCGTCGTTCCGCTGATCTTCACTTCGTCCAGGCGGTCGAAGTACGAGTCGGTGAAGTTGTCGATGCCCGAACTCGGGTAGTCCACCAGGTTGCCGAAAGCATCGCGGTCACGGTTGTCCAGCGAGGCTCGCAGATCCCTGGCCAGATCCTCGAACGAGGCGGCCCCCGGCTCCGGCTCACGTGCGATGGAAATCGTGAGGAAGGCGATCCAGCCCAGGACAAGGGCCATCACCACCGGAACGATCACGCGTCTCTGTGCTACCCGGACCACCGCTCCATGATGGCACACACCGGTGTTCCGGAAGCCGGTCCGCGCACGTGGCTGCCCACCTGTGGCGCCGGGGACGGCGCACGAGCGGTTCAGGGCTCCGTCCTGCGCGTCGGACGGAGCCCTGAACGGGCGGTCGAGAACCGGACCGCGCCCGCCGATCGGACGTCTAGCTGTGGATCGTGGCGCAGGGCCTCTTGCCGGGCCACCCGTTCCAGTTCCCGCACACCTGCATGCCGTCGGCGAAGTCGAGGCCGACGTTGGTGCCGACTTCGATGCGCTGGGTCCGCTGACCCGTGACGTACGTGCTCTGGTAGTAGTAGATGTTGTTCCCGATGCTGATCTTGCCGTAGTCGGTCCACGGCGCGTACGCGGCGACGTTGGTGTGCCGCGTCAGCCCGATGTAGTCCACGTGCAGACCGGTGCCCCGCACGATCACGCACACCGAGTAGTCCAGACCCGCGTTGCCGGTGCAGACCTCCGCGCTGAGCACTCCCACGTTGCCGAGGTCGCTCCCGGTGGTGGCCTGCGCGGCACTGCCACCGGAGACGACACCCAACAAGACGATCGCCAATGCGCCGAGCAGAATTCGCACACGTTTCAGCACTGAAGTTCCCTTCGGTTTCGCCCAACAAAGTGGGGAACACGGTCGAGCGCGGACTGCGTTCCGCAGGCTTGATCCGCGCCGCATCGTTGCGCTGTTCCCAGCGCATGGCGCAACGACGGTCGCGATCTACGATCGAACGCACAGGCCGGGGGATTGCCGTCGCGGATTCGCGGTCGGGTCGTCGAGACAGAGTCGACCGCCTGGGCATTACCCCTGTGCCAACCCGCCGACTCTGCGGGCGTTGACCGGACTGCCGTTGCGGAGGTGGCCGCCTGAGTGGCGGGAGGAATGGTCCGAAATGTCGGTCGACTTGCTACGGCACCATGGTCCCGGGCGCCGAGGCCATCGTGGCCGGCCCATTTCCACGCCTGCGCGACATTACCGCCCCCAATCGGTGGTGCGGACCGGGTGGACCGCTCGTCGATGCACCGAAAGTATCCATCCGACTACGCACGATCAACCTGCTGTGTGCTGCGTCACTGCCCCGGTCGGAGGTGTCCGCTCTTGATTGCGGGGCATCCCGAGGTGCGGTTCCGACGCTCCCACCGGTGAAGACAGCGATGCCTCGGCTCGTCTCGCACCCTGTCCCGTTCATCGTCCCCGACCACCGTTCCGGCTCGCCGTCGAGCAGGTCCCCCGCCATCTGCCCTACGTGCGTTGTGTATCGCCGGCGGGACAGGTTCCAAGGGGTTTCCGCTGCGGCCGGGTAGCTTCGCCGTTCCTGCAGGGTGTGATGCCCGTCGCGAGTTCGGATGGCGGTGGCCACCCGGGCAGCACACCGCGGCAGGCCCTGTGACGGCGCCGCGCACACCTGATCGCAAGGTGCACCCGCAGGGTCTGCCGATTATCGGCCGAGGCGGACGAGGAACTCGTCGAGGCGGTCGAAGAGCGTGTACGCGGCCAGCAGGTGGGGTGTCTCTTCGGTGAAGTGTGCGGCGTGCAGGTACGCGTAGAGCACGACGGCGGGGCCGTCGGGCATGCGGAAGTAGGTCAGGGGGTGGTGCTCGAACCCGGGGTGTAGCCCGGCGCCGGAAGGGATGACGCGCACCGTGACGTCGGCGCGGTCCACGACGGCCTGTTCCAGCACGTAGGCGGTGCACCGTTCGGGATCGAGCCGGGTGAAGGCCGGGTGGATGCCCAGTGGTGCGAAGAGGTCGATACGTTCCGCGGTCCGGCAGAGCAGGTCCAGAGCGGTCGTCGCTTCGGCGTTCCAGGAGCACCACATCTCGGGCTGGTTCGCCTGACGGGCCGCTCTGGTGAGGTGGTTCCACTCCGAACCGCAGAGCGGCTTGTAGGCGGGCAGGACTGAGTGCCACGAGTCCGTGATGCCGTCTTCCAGTTGTCGGACGTCGTCGGCTTGCTGCCCGGTGCGGGCGGCGAGTTCGGCAACCGTCAGGCCGGCGGCGTCGCGCAGTTGGCGGAGTTCGAGGCCGAGCAGGCGGCCACGCAGCGTGGGCGTGCCTTCCATCAGTCGGTCACCTCGTGGCGACGGGTCGTGGCCTGCGGTGCGTTGTCGGGTTTGATCATGCGGCTATCTCTGCTGTTCCTGGTGGAAGGCGGGCGTAGTGGAGGCTTGAAGGGGTGGGGCGGCAGGGGGTGCGGGTGCGGCCCTGCCGCCCCGGCGACCGGCTCGGTCCGGCGCTCTGCGGGCATCGGTCACGTGGAGGCAGCGTGATCGGGGTATGCGCGAGCGCTGTGCGAAACGGATCGGGCCGGCTGGATCAGCAGGCGACGACGTCGTCGGGTGGGTCGGTTCTCGCAGCCCGACACCGGGGCAGGCGCGGTGGAGCGGCCCGGCATCGTGCCGTCGAGAGCCGGTGTCGTGGGTGGTGACCGGTCGCGTTGTCGCGGGCGAGTTGGAACTCCAGCAGCGCTCGGCACGGCACCGGTTCGCGGCGCCACCAGCGTCCCGCCCGGCAGTGCGTGCAGTGGCCGTTCGCGTCCGGCACGTGCAGCGCGAGCAGGGCCTGCAACCCGGCGGCCAGGCCGGGCACTTCGGTGCGTGCCACGTCGGCGACGGTGTGCTCGTCACCGTCGAGCACCACGTCGCGCAACGCGTCGAGGTCGGACCACAGCCGGTCGCACAACGCGGCGAACACGACGTTGTTGTTCCGCGCGACCCTCACGATCGGCCTCCCACGGTCGTGCGCGGCGCGTCGCCGGCCTGGCGCGGCCGCGGGAACGCGGGAATGCCCTCGAACTCGCGCCACGCTGCGTCGCAACTCCAGCACGTCGGCCAGCAGCCGTCGGGGGAGCGGGGCGGCGGGTCGTGCGGCACCGTGACATCGACACCGCACAACGTGTTCCCCACGTCGTTGGCCGCCATGGAGTCCGGGATCGCGTGACGCTGCCCGCGGTACGGCAGCCACCGGAACGCACGGATGCCCATCACGACCATCCCTCGAAGGCTCCGCAGCCGGTCGAGGCTTCGTCTCTTGGGCTGAGACCTGAATCAGGCTGCACCACGGTCGGCCTGTCGCCGGCCGAACCGTGGTGCCTCCCGCTCGCCGACCGGTACTGGGGCGGCCATGCCGTCCACTGGATCATCGCCGGGGAGCAGCACTTCCCCACCGACCATCCCGTGGAACCGCCCGTCGGCAAGTCATCGGGGAACGCGCTCGACCCGGGAGCGGACCGCGCCGGCGACGTGTCGACGATGGGTGATGATGCGGGACTGGTAACTTGCGTAACCGCGCTCATGATCCCTCCCATCCGAAGCGTCAACCGGGCCCAGACAGTAAACCCGTTTAAACAAGTTCGCTACTCAAGCTTATGGGTGAACATGCCTGCTACGTTCCGCTCACAGGTAGAACGGCCTGAACCGGAGGCTCGATGACCACCGCCGCGATCCCCAAGCGCGTCGCCGACGTCATCATCGGACGCAAGCTCGCCGCGCTTCGAACGGCTCGCGGCATGAGCCAGGCCGAAGCGGGCAAGATCCTGGACTGCACGCAGAACAAGATCGGCAACCTCGAGCGCGGCGACAGCAGCATCACGCTGCCCGATCTCCGGGCGCTCTTCGAGGGCTACGGCTCCGACGAGCCGACGCGGGAACGCCTGCTGCTACTGGCACAGGGCAGGGAGAAGCGCGCGTCACGCACAGCGTTGCGCGCCAGCTTCCAAGGGACGATGCGCGAGGTCGTCGACCTGGAGACCAGCGCGCACTACCTGTGGCAGCACAACAGCATGACAATCCCGGGCTTGCTGCAGACCGAGGCGTACATGCGTTCGCTGTTCCGGGCGGCCAGGCCGTCGATGAGCCTGGACGACGTCGAACGGGCCACGACGCTCCGGCTACGGCGACAGGCGATCCTCGACAACACCGACCAGCGGTTCTGGTTCGTCATCGACCAGGCCGCGCTCGAGCGCATGGCCAACATGGACGGCAGCTCCACGATCCAGCGCGAGCAGAAGCAGGCGATCGCCGACGCCATCGACCGGCCGAACGTCGAGGTCCAGGTCGTTCCGTGGCACGTCGGCTACTACTTCGGCCAAGCCTTCACGTACACGATCTTCGGTTACGAGAGCGATCCTCCCGTACAACTGGTGCACGCGGAGGGTCTCAAGGACGGCCATGTCACGTCCAATCAGGAGGAGGTGAACGAGTACCTCACGGTGTGGGACCACCAGAGGGCCGCAGCACTCGGCCCGGAGCAGTCCCGCGCCTTCCTGCTGACGTCGTGATTGGCCGACGCAGCACACGAGGAGAGGAAGCAACGATGATCCACCCGTTGTCGCCGGGACCGGAGGTCCCGGGGTGGTCACCGCAGGGAGCCGAAGTGCTCACCGGGTGGCACAAGTCCACGTACAGCGATCCCAATCAGTCGTGCGTCGAGGTCGGCGGAAGTGTCGAGGGGTCGCTGGTCGGGGTGCGTGACACGAAGAACCGCACGGCCGGTGCGCTGGTCTTCTCGACCCGCGCGTGGCGGGCGTTCACCTCGGATGCCGTCGAGGACCGCTTCACCGCGTGAACCCGGTCCGGTGCACGGCCCGTGCGATGTCCGGGCCGTGCGCCGGGCGGGGCGGGTCAGTGGTCGCGGAGGAGGTGGAGGTAGCCGCGGTTGATCGGTTGGCCCAGTGCGACGTCGAGGTTCCACCCGGTGCCCTGAACCGACGCGATCGGACACAGACTGCCGGGCCGCAGGCGACCACAGCTTCTCCGTCGCCGGGTTGGAGAAGGGCTGGGACGCCGTCGTGCAGGCCCCTTGTCCCGCAGGCGTACCGGCAGCCTGGCCGGCGCAGTCGTGTGAACTGCGAGCGGCCCGAGCCGCCGGCCCGCCGGCGCATCAGACGAGTTGGCCGGCGAGCCGCCGGTACAGAGGGCTGGTGCTCAGCAGTTCCTCGTGCCGCCCGGTCGCGACCACGCGTCCCCGGTCGAGTACCGCGATCTGCTCGACGTCGCGCACGGTGGACAGGCGGTGGGCGATCACCACGACGGTGGAACTCCGGGCGACCCGGCGCACGGTGGCGGTCAGCATCGCCTCGTTCTCGGCGTCCATCTGCGCGGTCGGCTCGTCGAGCAACAGCAGTTCGGGGCGGCACAGCAGCGCGCGGGCGATGGCGACGCGTTGTCGCTCGCCGCCGGACAGCCGCACGCCCCGTTCGCCCACCTCGGAGTCCAGCCCTTCGGGCAGCCGCTCGACCAGGTCGGTGAGGTTGGTCGTCCGCAGCACCCGCCACAGCTCGGCCTCGTCCGTGTCCGGCGCGGCGTAGCAGAGGTTGGCACGCAGCGAGCCCCACAGGACGGGCGCTTCCTGCTCGACGTAACCGATCCGGGCCCGCAGCTCGTGGGGGCGGATGCCGCGCAGGTCGCGCCCGTCGAGGGAGATGGTGCCGGAGTCCGGGTCGTAGAATCGTTCGACCAGTGCGAACAGCGTCGACTTGCCCGTGCCGGACGGCCCCACCAGGGCGGTCCTGGAGTACGCCGGCACGGTCAGCGACACCTCCCGCAGCACCGGCCGGTCCTCGGTGTACCCGAACGACACGTCGCTGATCACCAGTTCGGCGGCGCGGGAGGCGGTCGGGTTCGGCGCGGGCGGGCCGTCGTCGGGTTCGCGGGGAAGGTCGAGGACCTCGTGGACCCTGTGCAGGGCGCCCAGGCCGCGCTGCACCGACGCCGCCGCCTGGAGGACCGAGACCAACGGCGCGACCAGCATCGTCAGGTACAGCAGGAACGCGACCAGCTCGCCGAGGGCCAGGGTGCCGCCGGCGACCCTGGCGCCCCCGACGCCCAGCACGAGCAGGAACGACCCGTGGGCCGCCGCGGACATGACGGGCGAGACCACCGAGTCCAGTTTCGCCGTGCGGATCCCGGCCCGGTAGGCGGCCTCCGCCCGTGCCTGGATACCGGCCGACTCCCGGCCACGGGCACGGCTGGCCAGCACCGTGCGGATCGCGCCGAGCGCGCGGTCCAGGTCGGCGGTCATCTCGCCGACCCGGTCCTGCGCCTCCTCGGCGGCGGCGCGGATGCCCGACAGCGCCATCCCGACCAGGGTGGCCGCCACCGCCACCACGCCCAGGACGAGCAGGAACATCGCCGGGTCGATCAGGACCATCATGAGCACCGAGCCGGCCAGGCCCACCGCGCCGACCAGCGCCTCGACCACCCCGGAGGACACGACCTCGCGCAGCAGCGCGGTGTCCGTCCCGGCCCGGGCCAGCAGATCGCCCGTCCGCAGCCGGTCGTGCTCGCGCAGGGGCAGGTGGAGCAGGTGGGCGATGAGTCGTCGCCGCAGGTCCAGGACGACGCCCTCGCCGCTGCGCTGGAGGAGGTAGCCCTGCACGCCGCCGAGGACCGCGCTGCCGAGGAACAGGCCGGCCAGCGCCAGGACGACCCCGGTGGTCGCGCCGCCGAGGTCGTCGATCACCCGCATGACCAGCAGCGGCTGCGCCAGCGACGCGCCGGCGCCGAGCAGCCCGAGCACCAGCGCGGCGAGCAGCCAGGAGCGCTGGGGGCGCAGGTGGCGCAGCAGGGTGCGCAGGCCGTGACCCGCCGGGGGAGGCGCGGTGGGTGCCGGGGAGGGTTGCAGGGCCTCCGCCGCGTCGACCTGGCGCGTGGTCACGAACCGTCACCCCGGACGGGGTGCCCGACGACGGCGACCCGTTGGAGCACCCGGTATCCCATGGTGACGTCGTCGTAGTCGTTGAGCACCGTGCCGTGCAGCTCGGTCCAGGCGTGGAAGCGGTCGGCGGAGGAAACGCCGGCGATCACCCTGCCGATGCACAGCTCCGCCGGGAGTCCCAACGTGGACAGGTAGGCCAGCAGCGCGAGGGAGCGCGGCATGCAGTCGGCGCGCGGCGCCAGGGCGCGGACCACGAGCTGGCACCAGAAGACGTGCCGCCCGGCGAGCCGGACGGCGGTGTCCGGGGGCAGCGACCCGAAGCCGGTCGGTCGGGGCCGCAGCGCGCGGAGGTGGCGTTGCGTCGCCGACCAGCCTTGCCTGCGGTAGGTCCGCAGGGCCCACGCGGTGCGTGCCGCCGCGTGCACGCGGTGCCGCAGGGGCACCCGCGGTGGCCGTGCGGCGGCGTCCGCGTCGGCCACGAACAGCTCCCAGTCGACCCCGCTCACCGGTCGCCCCTCGGCGCGGAAGTCACCAGCGCGCGTTGTTCGAGCTGGTCGATCAGCGAGCCGACGCCGGCCCGGACGGTGGCGTCGGTGGCGTCGACGTGGTCGAGCAGGTGGTCGACCACCTCGTCCATCGAGCCGAACCGCAGCGCCGCCCGGAGCATGAGCGTGCCGACCGCGTTCAACCCCAGGTACACGCTCTCGCGGGTGTCGAGGATGACGCCGGCGTCGTCGGTTCCGTCGAACACGACGTGGTCAGCCAATCGCACGAGTGGCAACGTTCTGCCCTTTCTCGGAGGCGGTCGTCCGCGGCGCGTCGTGGCCGCGCAGGAACAGTTCGGTCAGGGCGGAGTTCAGCAGGACCCTGGCGTTGCGGTGCCGGCGGTGGGGGTCCGCAAGCACCTCGGGGACCCGTCGGGGGTCCACGATCCCCCGCCGCACCAGGTGGGAGTCGGGGCCGCCGAGGAGCTCCAGGAACACCCCGGGGCGCGTGGAGGTGTACGCCTTGGGTACGCAGTCCAGCCACACCCGCCCGGTGCGCCGCCACACCGGCGCGGGCAGCCGGGTGGACAGCATGAGCCGCAGCACGGGCTTGCTGATCAGGCGACCGCGGTAGGGCAGGAGCCGGTAGGCGTCGGGCATGCGGTTGGCCAGCCGCTGGATGTCCCGGTTGCCCAGGGGGTTGCACATCACGATGCTGCGGGGCCGCCACACCACGAGGTTCGCGCACATGTCCTTGACGTCGAAGGCCGGCGCCGGGGCGGGTCGGTCGTCCGCCGGTGGCAGGAAGTCCGCGGCCTCCCGGTGCACGCCGCCGGACGAGCCGTCGTTGAGCAGCGAGGTCGACTTCCTGAGGCTGTCGAGCAGGCGGGGCAGTTCCCAGTGCGAGGACACCAGTCCTGCGCCGAGCACGGCCTTCTCCCGCAGGCGCAGGTCGCCGAACAGGACGTCGCGCGGCCCGTAGGTCAGCGGCCCGAACCGCAGGTCGCCGTCCCGGCCCCAGACCAGGCGCGTGATGCCGTCCTGCCGGACCCGGTCGGCGAGCTGCTCCAGCCAGCGGACGCCGTAGTTGAGGTACGGGTGGGGCAGGCGCCCGGTGGGCAGGAAGTCGTCCAGGTAGTCGGTGCGCAGCAGCACCAGCGGCACCGACAGGTGCTCGCAGACCATCCGGGCGTACGCCGACTCGTCGGCCAGCGGGTCGTCCAGCAGCACGTGGTAGACCACGACGTCCACGCCGGCCTCGACGAAGGCGGTCAGCACGGCGGCCGAGTCCAGCCCGCCGCTGAGCATCAGGCCGACCCGGCCGACGCCGACGTAGGACCGGGCCTCGCGCAGCAGGAGGTCGTAGGCGAGTTCCGCGTACTCCGGCAACGTGGTGCGCCGGGGCAGCGGCAGCGGGGGCACCTCGTCGAACCGCGCGGCGGTCGTGCGGTGCTCGTCGACCACGACCACCTCACCGGGCTCGACCGCGGTCAGGCCGTCGTAGATGAACACGTCGTCCCCGTGGCAGCACCGCAGCAGCGACTCGTCGTCGAACTCCCGGGCACCGGGGTCGAGCAGGTCGGTGGGGTCGGTCGACCACCGGACGGAGCGGTGGTCCCGCCGGTACAGCAGCGCTTCGGTGCTCTCGGCGTTGCGGAACAGGAACACCTTCCGGGGGGTCACCAGGCAGCCGCACAGCTCGCCGGGCACGTCGGCCAGCTCGGCGTGGCGGCCCTGCTCCAGCGCCACCGCGATGCGCCGGGCCCACGCGTCGGTGACCGGCCCCTTCACCGGTCCTGACAGCAGGAGGTAGCTGTCCTCGGCCACCCGAATCGGCTCCTGCGGCGCACCGGGGCGGCTGCGCTGCACCGCGTCGACCTCGGCGGTGTCGAACACCAGGCTGCCGGAGCAGCCGAGGTGGTCGGCGATCAGTGGAGAACCCACACCCATGTCCTTCCCGTGCGAGGTGGTGTCGGCTGCGGCTCGCCGCCACCCCGCTG
>NZ_JBHYXZ010000022.1:70464-77210 GCF_042752395.1 Actinosynnema sp. NPDC059335
GCGAGGTGTGTCTTCTATATCACAACACCCCCCCGCGCGCCCCCGGCCGGGGGGGGGGGGGGGGGGCGCGCGCCCCCCCCCCCGGGGGGGGGGGGCGCCCCCCCCCCCACCCGGGTCAGGTCAGACGATCCGCCTGTGGGTGGTCAGCGGGTTGTCCCACGTGAATCCGTCCCTCAGCCAGCCGGTGAGCTCCTCGACGGACCCCAGCGTCGTGATGGTGGGTTCCTCGTAGGTGTACTTCGTGATCTTCACGGTTCCCTGCCTTCCGCGTCTGTCGTCCCGCTGATGCCGGGACGTGTGGACTGGGCAACCGGGAGCCTGGGGCACGGCGCTTCGACGAAGCTTTGACGCGCCTTTCGCGATGCTTGAGCGGGCCGGCCGTCCAGGCTCGACGGGCCTCACGGCGGAGGTCGAAGGGGCGCGCGGCAGGGGCGCGAACAGGCGAAGACACGCGGGGGCGCGTGGAAAGAGCGCGGGACGCGACGAGGGCACGCGGCGCGGGACGCGAAGCAGCGCGCAGGGCAAGGGAACGCGGCGGAGGGGAGGAGCCCGAGCGGGCCGATCGGCTCAGGAGCCGTGTTCCGCCAGGTGCCCCCGGACGCGGGCGACGTCGGCGGCGCGCCGCTGGGCCCGGTAGAGGTCCACGGCCTGCGTCCAGGCACGCCGGGCCTCGGCGTGGCGGCCCAGGGCGGCGTGGGTCTGGCCGAGCCGGTCGAGCGTGTCGGCTTCCTGGTAGGTGTTGCCCACGCGCCGGAACAGCGCCAGGGTGCGGCGGTAGTGGCGCAGCGCGTCGGCGTACCGGCCGGTCTGGTGGGCGATGTAGCCGAGGCTGTCCCCGGTGGCCGCTTCGCCGTCGACGTCCCGTTGCCGACGGTTGAGCGCCAATGCCTGCTCGCACAACGCGCGCGCGTTGGCGTGGTCGCCCAGCTGGGCGTGGTGCCAGCCCGCCTGGTTCAGCGCGCGGGCCTCGCCCACCGGGTCGGCGAGCAGCCGGTACAGGCGGAGCGCCTGGGTGGCGTGCGCCAACGCGGCGCGGTGGTCGCCCTGGAGCTCGTACGTCCACGCGAGCGAGTGGTGGGTGTGGGCTTGGCTCCGCACGTCCCGGGAGCGCTCGGCCAGGGCGAGCGCCCGGCGGATCTGGTCCCGGGCTTCCCCCAGCCGGTGGGCGCGCATGAACGCGTCGCCGAGCCAGCGGTGCGCCTGGGAGGCCATGGCGGGTTCGCTGAGCCGCTGCGCGGCACGCAGCCCCGCCCGCCAGGTGGCGATCTGGCTGTGCAGGTGGCCCTGCCTGCGCTGGAAGGTGTGCAGCGTCGCGGCGAGCTGCCACACCTCGCGGTGCCGGCCGCGGGTGTCGGCCCACTCCAGGGCGGCGAGCAGGCAGGGGTGCTCGACGGTGAACCACTCTGTCGCGGCGGCGGGGTCGGCGAGCGGCAGCGGGTCGCAGCCCGGCTCCGGCGGGCCGAGCTCGACCCGCGGGCGGTGGGGCTCCAGCAGGTGGTCGCCCGCGGCGGCGGTGTGCACGTAGAACCCGATCAACCGCCGGTGCGCCGCGTCGAGGGCGGTCGGAGGTCGGCGGCGGGCGCGTTCGGTGGCGTACAGCCGGACGAGGTCGTGCATCCGATAGCGGCCCGGTCGGTGCTGCTGGACCAGGTGCGCCCGCTCCAGCCGCTCGAGGTGGTCGAGGGTGGCGGTCAGCGGCAGGCCGGCCAGCGCCGCGGCGGCGGGCAGACCGATGTCCGGTCCCGGTGCGGAACCGAGCAGCTCGAACAGCTCGGCGGCCGGGCCCAGGGAGTTGTAGGAGCCGGCGAACACCGCGCGCAGGTCGGCGGACAGCTCGCCGGCGTCCAGCGCGTCGAGCCGGTCGCGATCCCGGCGCAGCTCCTCGGCCAGTACGGCCAGCGGGAACGTCGGGTGGGCCGCCGCCCGCGCCGCCAGTATCCGCAGCGCCAAGGGCAGGCCCGCGCACCGGTCGAGCAGTTCGCCCACGGCGTCCGGTTCGGCGGCCGCGCGGTGTTCGCCGAGGTGGCGGACGAGCAGCTCGCGCGCGTCGGGCGGGCTGAGCACGTCCAGCGTGAGCGGTTGCGCGTCGTGCCCGGTGATCAGGCCGGGCAGCCGGTGCCGGCTGGTGACCAGGACGGTGCTGTGCGGGCTGCCGGGCAACAGCGGGACGACCTGGTTGGTGTCGTGGGCGTTGTCCAGCAGGATGAGCATGCGCTTGTCGGCGACCAGGCTCCGGTACAGCCCTTCCTGCGCCTCGGGTTCGGCGGGGATGGCGGCGGGGTCGACCTGGAAGGCGTCGAGAAAGCCGCGCAGCGCCGTCTCGGGCGGCGTCGGCGCCGAGCTGGGGTCGAAGCCGCGCAGGTTGACGTAGAGCTGGCCGTCCGGGAACCGGTCGGTGTTGCGGTGCGCCCAGTGCAGGGCCAACCAGGTCTTGCCGACCCCGCCCCCGCCGCCGATCACCGAGATCACCACCGTGCCGCCCGGGGCCGCGTCGTGGTCCAGGGCGGCGGTCAGCTCGGCCAGCTCGCGCGTCCGCCCGGTGAAGGTCCGGGGCGGGGCGGGCAGTTGACGGGGGACCGGCGTCGGCGCGGTGGCGGCGGCGACCCGCCTGGCCGGGGTCGACAGGTCGGGGTGCGCGGCCAGGATGCGCTGGTGCAGGGATCGGAGCGGCTGGCTGGGGTTGGCTCCCAGCTCGTCGGCCAGGTGGTGCCGGGTCCTCTCGTAGTGCCGCAACGCGTCGGCCTGCCGTCCGCTGCGGTAGAGCGCGAGCATGAACAGGCCGGCCAGGCGCTCGTCGAGGGGGTGCGTGGCGACGAGGTCGGCCAGGTCGGTGAGCAGTTCCGCGTGCTGCCCGTTGCGGAGCCGGATGTCGGAGAGGTCGAGCCGCGCGCGGTACCGCTCGTCCTCCAGCGCGGTGCGGACCGAATTGAGCCACGCGGTGTCCAGCGAGCCGAACGGCTGGCCCCGCCACAGGTCGAGGGCCCGGCTGAACAGGCCGGCGGCGCGGGTGTCGTCGTCGGTGGCCCGCGCCTGTCCGATGAGGTCGCGGAACAGGTGCAGGTCCACCGCGGCCGTGTCCACCGAGATCTGGTAGCCGTCCGACCGGCGGGTGATCGCGACGCCACGGGCCCCGGCCAGGGCGCGACGCAGCAGGCTGATGTAGGTCTGCACGGCGTTGGCCGGCCGGGCGGGCAGTCGATGTTCGCCCCACACGCGCTCGACCAGTCGGTCGACGGGCACCGCGTGGTTGGCGTCCACCAACAACGCGGCCAGCACCGCGCGTTGGCGCGTGTGACCGATGTCGACGTTTTCCCCCGCGATCAGCACTTGCACATCGTCCAGAAGACGGAATTCCACCGTTGTCGTTCCACCCCTTGGTCGCCACCCCTTGCCGCATGTCTATCCAGTGTGACGGGGCGATTTCAACGGGGTACCTGTAATTTGCATCATTCGGCTCGTCGTGCTGCTCCGGACGCATGAACAACGCGGGCGGGCCGACGTCCGAATGGTTCGATTCCAGTCAGGTTCGAATGTGCTCCGGGGTGCCGACGCGTTCGTGGACCTGGTCGATGGGGTCGACGGTGGCCGCGATCGCGGGTTCACATTTCGGCATTGCGAATTCGGGCCCGTCGCTCCGGGTCTTCGACCGGCGTTGCACGGGTGAATCGGCCGGCGGTCGCCACGCCGATGGTCACCCGAACCGGCCGGGGCCGTCGCCCAGGCGCGGAGGGGCCCATGACGAAGGCGGCGCGGGCGTCGGTCTTCGCACGGCCGGGACAGAGCTCGGCGATGCGACGCATGGCCAGGCCGGGCATGGGCCACTTGGTGGTCGGGAGCGCGGGCCACCGCGACCGGCACAGCGCCCCGGTCGTGGCCGCCTGGTCGACCACCACCAACGGCGGCCCGTTGGCCGCGAGCTTGTCGAACAGCGCCCGCAACCCGGGTTTGCCGTTCGCTGACGGCTGTGGCGCACACCATCCGATGCCGCCCCCGTCGGTCATCGTACGAGGCGTGGATATCCGGCGAATTCGTGGGAGCGGACCGTGGAAGCAAACCGGGAGCCGTCGAACGCGTTCAACGGTGTCGGGCCGCGTGCAACGGCTCTCAAGATTCTTATTCTTCCTGCGGTAATTCTGTTTTCGCTGGTGGGGTCATTGTTCGGGCTTCGTTCGCGTTACCTGGCTGGAGACCTACGGCTTCCACGTGATCCGGACCGGCCAGGCGCCGGACGGCCCGACGCTGTGGGGCAGCTGGCGAAACCCTCGCTGACGATGGATCGACCTGCCGTTGTCAGGTTCGAAGGCTGATGAACATCTCCACCGTCTGCAGCCGGCCATCGCCCGGCGACCAACCGGGGCCCGGGACGGCCGTGGAGATGCCCGACACCGCCCTGGTGTCGATCGGTTCGCACGGCACGAGGTGGTTCGCGATGCCGCCGCGCCGCGCCGCCCAAGCGGGTTTCGAAGACGACCGTGACCGGCACGGAGTCGCCCATCGACAAGGAGGGTCGTGCCCGCGCCGAATGGCGCAATCCGGTCCTGAGATGTTCCATACGCGATTTATGCGGACAGTTCGGTCCGTATTCGTCGTATCTCCGTTTCACCGTATGGCGGAGCGCCGGTCCCCGGTGGAGGCGAGCCGAATGGCCGTCACCCGGAAAGCGCATTTACGGCCCGATCGGGAGACGGCTAGCTTGAGTGCCCCGAGAAACCGCTTCAATCGCCCGATGGTGAGGACGCAGATGGAAACACGTAAAAGGCAGCCGCACTCCCGACTGGGTCGACTCGCCGCCGTCGTGATCGCGACCGCCGCGCTGGTGGTGACCGGCCCCGGAGCGCACGCCGACACCGAAGCCCTCAGCCTCGGCACGGCCGCGCTGTCCGCGCACACCCCTGACGTCTCCGTGCAGACCACGGCCACGGTGTCCAAAGGTGCCTGGTCCTGCACATTGAGCGCAACCCTCCCCAACCGCTGGTACGGCGGCTCTGGCGGCGGCGAACAGGCCTTCGGCAACCTGAACTGCACCCACGTCATGCCCGAGATCTACATCGCGGTCGGCCTCTACCGCAACGGCAACCTGGTTGCCGCCACCGACAGCCACAAGTTCTCCGCGGCGTTCGTCAACGCATTCCCCTCCGCGTCGCCGCACGTGTCGGCGACCTACGAGAGCGGCGCCATCGGCGCCGTCCTTTGGCCCGACAACACCGTCACCCAGATCCAGCAGATCTATAGCCCCGCCATTTCTCTCTGAGCGGTTGTTCCCGGGTTGTTTGGGTCGGGTGGGTCGGCGGGTGGTAATATGGATCATGGACTGGCGGGCCATGGCCTCGTGGTGGTGCGGGAGTCGTTCGTAGTCGCGGGCGCAGCGGCGGTGGCTGGTGATCCAGGCAAGACTTCGTTCGACCACCCACCTTCTGGGCAGCGCGGTGAAGTACGGCACGTGCGGACGTCGCACGATCTCCACCAGCAGACCCAGGGTGTCCACCACGATGTGGAGCTTGCGGCCGGCGACCTTCTTCCCGCCGTCCCAACCCCGAGTGGCCCGGCCGACGGCGGCAGCCACGCGCATCGACTGCGAGTCCACGACCGCCGCCGACCTCCGCGGGCCCGCCGATAGCCCTCGACCTTTCCCGACTCCAACGCGGCCACCACCCGCAACCGCGACACCTCACGCTCCGCAGGCCGTAATTGGTGCGCACCCCCGACCTCGATCACGAGTGATCAACCTGGAGGAAGACGATCACTTTCGACTCGATGACCACCCCGCCTGGTGGCAAGCCCACTGGGCGTCGGGTCGAGGACCTGCGGGGCGGCTCAGTCGGTGAAGACGGGGACGATGCTGTAGCTGCTGTGGTGCCACGACTCGGTCGGGAAGCCGCCGTCGTAGCTGTAGACACCCGCCGAAACCGGGAGCCGGAACGGGTCGGACACGACTTCGCCGCTGAACTGCCACTCGGTCGACTGGTAGGGCAGGCCCTCGGTCGAGTACGACACGACGTAGCGTTCACCGGGGACGACTTGCGTGTTCCGCGGCATCGGCAGCGAAGTCCGGAAGCCGTACGTCGGGACGTCGGTCACGTCGGTCACGTCGGCGAGCACGTCACCCGTCGAGTTCCACAGCCGCACGCGGACCGGCGTCGGAGGCTTGCCGGGCCGGGTGAGTTCCACGTCGGTGATCACCCCGGGTCGGTTCACCTCGAAGACCAGGCCCAGTTCGACCGGTGAAGGGTCGGCGTCCACGGTGGGGTACACGTCGGCGACGAAAGGTCGGCATCCGATCCCGCACCAGGCGGGGCTTGCGGTCGGCGGTCCGCCGACATGCACGAGGTGGGTCCGCGGGTCCCCGGTGCGTCCGTCATCGTGCCCACGCGCAGTGATCCCGAGATCGCCTCGACGGTGGGCGTGTAGAAGTACTGCCAGTTGGATGCAGGACCCGGCTCGTCCACGTAGTCACAGGTCTCGCCACCGTCGAACCCGTGCGGACAGCAACATCTGGATCCCCTCGCCGGTAGAAGCGAACACCTGTGTGATCGCCTGCCGCCGCTCCCCGCTACACCACTGCCGCGAATTGCTGCACGCGCCCGCGCCACGTCCGCCGACAGCCCACCGCCGCTGCGCCACTCGGATCGGCGACGGGCCGGCCGATGATGCTCAGTCGTCCCTACCGTTTGAGTTGTCCGGCCTCGTAGGGTTCGGATGCCCCGGGAGGGGCGGGTGTGGCTTTCAGTCGTCTGCCGCCGGTGTGG
>NZ_JBHYXZ010000023.1:0-26835 GCF_042752395.1 Actinosynnema sp. NPDC059335
GGGCGGGGCCGGCGGGGGCGCCGCGTCGTCGGGGAGCGCACGGCGACCTGCGGCGGGCGGTTCGACGCGGGGCGGGCGTGACTCACCCGGACGGCTGAAACCGCCGGGAGGGGTCGCCGGCCGGTCCGGGTCTCCGAGCCGGCCCGCAGGGCGGTCGAATCCCCCTGGTGGCGTGGGTGGGCGGTCCGCGCCGACGGGTGGCGGGACCGGGCGGTCCGGGCGGCCAACCGGCCGGTCGACACCACCCGGAGGGGTCGATGGCCTGGTGAAACCGCCGGGAGGCGTGGGCGGGCGGTGGCCGGGGAGCGGCGGTTCGCCGGGGACCTGCGGCGGCGGTGGCCCGGGTCGTGGCGGCCGGCCCGGCGGGCCGCCTTGCGGCGGAGGCGGGTCGTAGCTCACCGGAAAACCTCCCAAGCCGAACGTTCCAGAACTACACGGTGCTTCAGGGACCTGCTCGGTTACGTTAACGTGTTCATCCAGCAGTGGACGTGAACTCACGCCCACTGGAGACCTATCCACCCGTCAGGCGAGGACAGCATGCCCAAGTCCAAGGTCCGCAAGAAGGCCGTCTACACGGCGCCTGCCGATCGCCGCACCCCGGTGAAGGTCAAGGCGGCGGGGCCGTCGCACCCCGTCTACATCGCCGTGATGCTCGGCATGATGCTGTTGGGGCTGGCGTGGCTGGTGGTCAACTACATCGCGGGCGAGAAGGTCCCGGTGATGATGGACCTCGGGTCCTGGAACTTCGGCATCGGGTTCGCCCTCATGATCGTCGGTCTGCTGATGACCATGAAATGGCGCTGACCACGCACTACGCGCAGTGGCTGACGGCCCGGACGTGCTCCACGTCCGGGCCGTTCCGCGTTACCCGGTAGTTCACCGCGTTCACCCGAAGGTCACCGAAGCACACGGGTGTAAGTCATCCCCAATGGGGACAACTCCTGTGGACAACTTTGCGCCAAAATGCACAAGCGCCGGTCGGGGGCTCCAGTTGTCCACAAGTGCGGCAGACTCGGAAGCGTGAACCCACCGCGCACCTGGTCGCCCCAACCCGGCATGGTCGGCCTCGCCTGGGGCCTGGCCGCCGTGTTCCTGCTGGTCACCATCCTCAGCTCACAGGCCACGAGCCGGGTCTTCCTCGGCCTCGCCACCCTCCTGCTGCTCGCGCTGGGCGCCTACGGCACCTTCGTCCGACCGCGGCTGCTGGTGGACGACTCGGGCCTCACCGTGCGCACCCTGTCGGGGCCGCGGCTGCTGCCCTGGCACGAGGTCAAGGTGCGGCTGGCCCACACCCGCAGGCTCGGCCGCGAGACGGTCACCCTGGAGCTGGACTGGCGGCGGGGCGAGGACGAGCAGCTGTTCGTGTTCACCCCGATCGACCTGGGCACGGACCCGCGGGACGTGGCCGACGTCCTGCACGCCCTGCGCCCGTGACCGGCGCCGAAGCCCCGGCGGCGCGGGCCCGGAGCGCCCGTCAGACCAGCTGACCGGTGCGCACGACCGCCATGACCACGAGCAGCACCACGGCGGCCGCCACGACCGCCGCCTGCCAGGTGTTCCGCTTCCCGGCCGGCGCGTAGACCAGCCCGGCGGTCACCGCCGCGCCGATCACCAGCCCGCCGATGTGCCCGAGCAGCGAGATCCCCGGCAGGGTGAAACTCAACACCACGTTCAGCGCGATCACGCCCAGCGCCGGACCGGCGTTGAGCTTGAGCCGCAGCACGGCCACCAGCATCGCGCCCATCAGGCCGTACACCGCGCCGGACGCGCCCGCCACGACCGTGTTCAGGCCGCCGAACAGGTACACCGCGACGCTGCCGCCGAGCAGCGACACCAGGTACACCGCGGAGAACCGCAGCCGGCCGAACACCGGCTCCAGGTCCCGGCCCAGCACGTACAGCGCGATCATGTTCAACGCCAGGTGCAGCGGCCCGAAGTGCAGAAACCCCGACGTGAGCAGCCGCCACCACTCGCCGCCGAGGGCGACCGAGGGCGTGTACATGAGTAGGTCGCCGAACAGCGGCGACCGCTGGTTGCCCGCCACGCTGCCCGCCTGGGCCGCGGTGACCGCGAACACCAGCACGTTCACCGCGATGAGCACCGGGGTGACCACCGGGCGCCCGCCGAACTCCGCGCCGACGAACGTGCGCGGCCGGCGCACGGTGGCCCGGCCCCGGTTCACGCAGTCGACGCACTGGTAGCCGACGGACGCCTCGCGCAGGCACTCCGGGCACGCCGGCCGGTCGCAGCGGACGCACCGCAGCCCGGTGGCCCGATCGGGGTGGCGGGCGCAGACCGGCAGGTCGGGCCGCGCCCCGATCGGCTCACCGGGCGGCGGGGAGATCGGCGAGTCGGCCACTCAGGACCGCTCCACCGAGACCTTCTGGATGACCACGTCGGTGACCGGGCGGTCGCCCGTGGTGGTCGGCGTCGCGCCGATCGCGTCCACCACGTTGCGCGACTCCTGGTCCGCGACCTCGCCGAAGATCGTGTGCTTGAAGTTCAGCCACGTGGTCGGCGCGACCGTGATGAAGAACTGCGAGCCGTTGGTGTTCGCGCCCGCGTTCGCCATCGCCAGCAGGTAGGGCTTGTTGAACTGCAGCTCCGGGTGGAACTCGTCGGCGAACTTGTAGCCGGGGCCGCCGCGGCCGGTGCCCGTGGGGTCACCGCCCTGGAGCATGAAGCCCGCGATCACCCGGTGGAAGATCGCACCGTCGTAGAACGGCCCGGACGACTCGCCCTTCGCGTTCGGCTCGCTGTAGCTCTTCGTGCCCTCGGCCAGGCCGACGAAGTTGGCCACCGTCTTGGGGGCGTGGTCGGGGAAGAGGTTGATGCGGATGTCGCCCTGCGTGGTGTGCAGGGTCGCCGTCACCTTGGTCCCGACGAACGATTCGTTGCTGTCTGCCACACACCCATCGTGCCATCACCGGGCGCGGTGGTTGGGGAAGGGGCACGATGGGTACTGCCTGGAACGTGACTGACCGACAGCTTCTGGAGCGCGATATGGATGAGGTAGACGCCATGACCCGGGCCGGGGAGTCGGTCGGCAAGGCGGTGCGTGCTGTTCGCCGCGGCGCCGTCCGCGCCGGTCACGTCGGTGCCGACGCGGCCGTCCAACTGGCGGAGCGCGCCGAGGGCAAGCTGGCCGAGCGCGGCGTGACCAGGGACTACGTCCGGAGTGTCGTCGCCGACAAGGCGGGTGCGCTGGTCGAGCGGGCCGAGGGCTACGAGAAGTCCACCCGGCGCGGTCGCAAGCAGCTCGCGAAGCGGGCCAAGGGCGTGCGCAAGGAGGTCGTGAAGGCCGCCGAGCGCGCGCGCAAGGAGGCCAAGGTGCGCGCGAAGGACGTGCGCAAGGCCGCGAAGCAGGCGCGTCGGGAACTGGCCGCGGCCAAGGCGCCCCGGCGCCGTCGCTGGCCGTGGGTGCTCGGCGTGTTCGCCGCCGCCGCGGTGGCGGGCTACCTGGCCCTGACCAAGCGCCCGCAGGAGGTGCGACTGGAGGAGGAGGACGTGCAGCCCACGTCCGAGACCACCACGACCACCGCCGCGTCGGAGTCGGTGCGGCCCCAGGCGGCCCGCAACGGCCAGGTCTCCGACCAGCACAGCCGCAGCTGACCGTGAGCCGCGCTCCGCGCCCGTCCCGACCCCGGGGCGGGCGCGGAGCCGTGCGTCAGAGGCCCAGGTTGCCGACCACGGTCTCGGCGATCGTGCGCGTCTTGATCGTCTGCTTCTGGTTGCTGGTCACGACCACCGCGTTGCCGCCCTTGGCCACCGCGTAGACCGCCCCGGCGTCGGTGGTCAGCGAGCCGCCGTTCCACCCGGCCGGGGTCGTGGCCGGGTTCGAGTCGGCGATCGGCGCGGCCCGGTCGACCACCGCCTTCGCGGTCGCGGGCTCACCCTGGAACACCCACACCGACAGCTGCACCTCGGTGGCGTTGGCGTAGAAGAAGCACGCCGGGTTCGGCTGGTCTGCGGACAGCCGAACCTTCCGCACCAGCTGCCCGTTCGCCTCCTGCACGGCGGACGAGGCCAGGTAGGGGCACTGGCCGTCGACGGTGGGCTCCGGCACGGCCGGAGGTCCGGCGGGCGCGGTCGTCGTGGTCGTCGCCGCCGCGCTGGTCGTGGACGCGGCGTCGGGCGCGGGGACGGGATCTCCGGGGCCGCAGGCGGCCAACGCGCCGACGACCAGCAGGGATGGCAGGGCGGTGAGCAGCACTCGATTCATAGGGCAGCAAGTCAATCAGATACCGGATCGTGAATCGACACCGTGACCACCTAGGCACGTAACGTCATCCCCGTTAGCGTGTCCTTACCCTGCCGGCCGCCCCTGCAATGTGAGGACTGAGTCAAGATGAACATCTTTGACCGCGGTCGAGACCATGCCATCGCTGTGTTCCGGATCGTTGTCGGCGTGCTCTTCCTGTGCCACGGCGCGCAGAAGCTGTTCGGCGTGCTGGGCTCCAAGGGTGCCGTGTCGATCACCGACTGGCCGTCCGGCCCGGCCGGTCTGATCGAGCTCGTCGGTGGCGCGCTGATCGTCATCGGCCTCGGCACCAGGGTTGCCGCGCTGATCGCGTCCGGTGCGATGGCCTACGCGTACTTCGTGGTCCACCAGCCCGCCGGGCTGCTGCCCATCCAGAACAAGGGTGAGCTGGCCGCGGTGTACGCGTGGGTGTTCCTGCTGTTGGCGTTCACCGGTCCCGGCGCTTGGGCCGTGGACAAGGTGATCGCCGCGCGCAAGCAGGAACAGGCGCTCGTCAACGCATAGCAGTGGGCAAGACGAGGGCCCGCACCCAGCGGCATTGGGTGCGGGCCCTCACTTGTTGCCCTACCGCGAACACGACCCCGGCCCACCCGTGGGATGACCGGTGGCCGCACACTCAGTAAACACGACAACCGAAACTTTCGCGCCCCCTAACTCTCCCGAAACACACGCGGGGATCGCCACGTCGAGGTGTTCCGCGCGACGGAGTCCTCGGATCACCGGCGCTCACCGCACCTTCGGCGGGGTCCGGGGGCGGAGCCTCCCGGCTGGGGCGTGGGGGTGTTCGACCCCACAAACACGACGAGCGAGGCGGCCGACGCAATCCGTCGGCACACCTCGCCCAGAGCGAGTGGAGACGAGGGGAATCGAACCCCTAACCCCCGCCTTGCAAAGGCGGTGCTCTGCCAATTGAGCTACGTCCCCGCACGGGGGCGGCAGATGGACCGCCCTCGCGGGTCAGTTGGTGGGGGCAGTGGCCTCGCGCCACAGGTCCGCGTCAGCCTTCGCCGTGCGGCTGCGCTTGACGAAGAACAGGACCGCACCGGCGACCGCAACGAGTGCGATGATCTTCTTCACGGCGATTCCCCTCTGCAACACCTGTGAACTTCCGGTGGGCCTAGGAGGACTCGAACCTCCGACCTCTTCGTTATCAGCGAAGCGCTCTAACCGTCTGAGCTATAGGCCCTCGGGGCAACGACGGCAAGACTACAGCACCCCCCGTCGCGGCCCCAAATCGGGTGGTCGGAGATCACTCCCGCTCGGACAAGGTCACTTCCAGACCCCCGGCAAGATCAGCGGAAACGTTGTAGACGAACGAACCCACGGTGGCCAGGGCGGTGAAGAGCACGATGTTCACCGCGCCCACGATCGCCGCCACGCCGAACACCCGGCCGGCGCTGATCAACGGGTCGCTGCCCGACTCGTTGCCCTGGAGCAGGTCGCTCGCGGTGTTGTTGATCTTGTCCCACACGCCCATGCCGTTCAGCACGCCGTACAGCACGCCGACCGCCACGAGCCACACGAAGAACAACGCCACGCTCAGCACCAGGGCGAGCTTCAGCACCGACCACGGGTCCACCCGCTTGACCTGCAGGCTCGCCCGACGCGGACCGCGCCCGGGCCGACGCGCCGTCGGCGCGGACGCCGCCGGACGCCCGTTCGCGCCCAGGTTCACCTGCGTGCGGGCCGCACCCGCCCCACCACCCGTGCCGGGCACCACGGGCCGGGCCACCGCGACCGTGTCCGGGTCGCTCGCCGGGTACGCGGGCTGCGCCGTCGCGACCGTCTCCTGGTCCGGGGAGGACACCAGGTCGGCCGGGCCGACCTGCTGCGCCTCCCCGTACCGCGTGTCGTTCGTCACCCGCTGCCACGGCGGCGGCGCGCCGTGCTGGTCCTGCTCGGCGGCCGGCCGCTCGACCTTCTCGGTCTTGCCCTCGGCCGCCGACGCCTCGGGCTGCTCGGACGCCACCGAGGCGTCGACCGCCGGCTCCTCGGCGCCGGTGGGCGTGGCCCCGGCCGCCGGTGTCGACTCGGCGCCGGGCCGGGTGATCACCGCGGTCTTGTCCTCTGGCTTCTCGGGTGGAGTCACGAGCAGTCCTCAACCTCTCGTTCGCGCTAGTTGGCAGGCTCGGCCTGGTCACCGTCGGCGGAACCGACCGCCGGCGTCGCACCCGCGGCGTCGGTGGGGTCGGCGACCACGCCGCCGTCACCACTGGTGACGTCCGCGGGCTCGTCCGCGTTGCGCGCCACCGCGATCAGGGTGGTCCCTTCGCCGAGGTTCATCAACCGGACGCCCTTCGTCTGCCGCCCCGCCTTGCGCACCTCCTTGGCGCTGGTCCTGATGACCCCGCCCGAAGAGGTGATCGCGTACAGCTCGTCGTCGACGTCGACGATGAGCGCGCCGACCAGCCTCCCACGCCTGCGGTCGTGCTGGATGGTGAGCACACCCTTGCCACCACGACCCTGGACGGGGTAGTCCTCGATCGGCGTGCGCTTGGCGTACCCACCGTCGGTCGCCACCAAAACAAACAGACCCTCCTGGACGACGCCCATCGACAGCAGCTCGTCCCCGGTGTTGAACCGCATGCCCAGCACGCCGGAGGTGGCGCGGCCCATCGGGCGCAGCGCCTCGTCGCTCGCGTGGAACCGGATCGACTGGCCGTCGGCCGACACCAGCAGCAGGTCGTCGGACGCCGAGCACAGCACCGCGCCGACCAGCTCGTCGTCGTCACGCAGGTTGATGCCGATCAGGCCACCGGACCGGTTCGAGTCGAAGTCGGACAGCTTCGACTTCTTGACCAGGCCCTTCTTCGTGGCCAGCACCAGGTACGGCGCGACCTCGTAGTTCTTGATCTGGATGACCTGGGCGATCTCCTCCTCCGGCTGGAACGCCAGGAGGTTCGCCACGTGCTGGCCGCGCGCGTTGCGGTTGGCCTCGGGCAGCTCGTACGCCTTCGCCCGGTACACCCGGCCCTTGTTGGTGAAGAACAGGATCCAGTCGTGCGTGGAGCACACGAAGAAGTGCTGCACGATGTCGTCCTGCTTGAGCTGCGCGCCCTGCACGCCCTTGCCGCCCCGCTTCTGCGAGCGGTACAGGTCGGTCTTCGTGCGCTTCGCGTAACCCGTCCGGGTGATCGTGACGACGACGTCCTCGACCGCGATCAGGTCTTCCATCGACACGTCGCCGTCGAACGGCACGATCCGGGTGCGCCGGTCGTCACCGTGCTTGTCCACGATCGCCAGCAGCTCCTCGCGCACGATCGCGCGCTGCCGCTCCGGCTTGTCGAGGATGTCCTTGTAGTCGGCGATCTCCAGCTCGATCTCGGCCAGCTGGTCGATGATCTTCTGCCGCTCCAGGGCCGCGAGGCGGCGCAGCTGCATCTCCAGGATCGCGTTCGCCTGGATCTCGTCGACGTCCAGCAGCTCCATCAGGCCGGTGCGCGCCACCTCGGGCGTCTCCGACCGGCGGATCAGCGCGATCACCGCGTCGAGCTGGTCGAGCGCCTTGACCAGGCCGCGCAGCACGTGGGCGCGCTCCTCGGCCTTGCGCAGCCGGAAGCGCGTGCGCCGGACGATGACCTCGATCTGGTGCTTCACGTAGTGCCGGATCATCTGGTCCAGGCGCAACGTGCGCGGCACGCCGTCGACCAGCGACAGCATGTTGACGCCGAACGAGTACTGCAGCTGGGTGTGCTTGTAGAGGTTGTTCAGCACGACCTTGGCCACCGCGTCGCGCTTGAGCGTGATCACGATGCGCATGCCCGCGCGCCGGTTCGACTCGTCGGCGATGTTCGCGATGCCGGTCAGCTTCTGGTCGCGGACCAGCGTGGCGATGTTCTCCACCAGGTTGTCCGGGTTCACCTGGTAGGGCAGCTCGCTGACGACCAGGATGGTCCGCCCCTTGCTGTCCTCGTCCACGTCCACGACCGCGCGCATCTTCACCGAGCCGCGGCCGGTGCGGTAGGCGTCCTCGATGCCCGCCGTGCCCAGGATCTGGCCGTAGGTCGGGAAGTCGGGCCCCTTGATCCGCTGGATCATCGCCTCCAGCGTCTCCTCGTCGGAGGCGTCGGGGTTGTCCAGCGCCCACACCACGCCGTCGGCGACCTCGCGCAGGTTGTGCGGCGGGATGTTCGTCGCCATGCCGACCGCGATGCCCGAGCTGCCGTTGATGAGCAGGTTCGGGACGCGCGACGGCAGGACTGTCGGCTCCTGGATGCGGCCGTCGTAGTTGTCGCGGAAGTCGACCGTGTCTTCCTCGATGTCGGCCAGCATCTGCATGGCCAGCGGCGTGAGCCGGCACTCCGTGTTGTGGCTGACGAAGCCGTCGGTGATGAAGGCGTGGTCCTCGGTGTCGACCCGCAGGCTGTAGACCGGGCGCACGCCGGCGTCGGTGACCGACTCGACGGCCGCGTAGTAGAACCGGCCGTCGACCAGCGGCTCGACCACGTCCAGCACCTCGCGGTTGGTGATCCGCGCGGCGATCTCGTCGTAGTCGCGCTCCCACCGCTCGACGCGGTCCACGTTGTGCCGGCGCAGCCAGTCGCGCTCGGTCCAGCGGGTCGCGCCGTGCGCCCGGATGTAGTCGCCGACGAACGGCACGTGGTCGCTGCTCATCGCCCGGCTCTCGAGCGGGACCGCGTCCAGGATGGCGTCCAGCTTGTCCTGCTTCGCCCCGAGGAAGCCCACGTTACGGGCGAACAGGCGGGCGTCACGCCGGTTGGTGATGACGACCTTGATCTCGCCGTCCTCGTAGTTCACCAGCGTGCTGACCACGCCGAACTCCAGCAGCAACTGCTGCACCTCGCGGGCGAGCTGCGCGCTGCGCGTGGAGTAGGAGACCTGCACGCTGTTGCGCGGCAGGGCCGAGGCCGAGCCATCACCGGTGAACAGCGACGCGAGGAACGCCCTCTTGATCACCTCGCCCGCCGCCCAGACGAACTCGGGCACCCGCTTGGCGGCGCTGCGCTGCCCGACCATCTCGCCGAGCACCGTCGTCCGGAGCTGGGTCAGGTCCTGCACGTCCAGCTCGTACAGGACGGAGCCCGACTTGATGGTGCGCGAGTACACGTACCTCGGGCCGCCGACCGCGTCGTCGTAGGCGTCCACGACGCGCTGGAAGTACTCCGCGTCGATGTTGTTGAACCCGGCCCGGTCCGCCGAGACGAACCCCTCGCTGACGAACGCGCCGGCGAGGATCGCCGCCGAGTAGTGACCGATCTCCGGCAGCTCGCCGGCCTCCTGCGGCAGGCGCTGCAGGACCACCCGGTCACCCGGCTGGATCTCCTCCAGCAGCTTCCACAGCAGGGTCGGCACGCCGAGCACGTTCACCAGGCACAGGACCGGGTGGTTGTGCGTGCCGGTCAGCTCGTAGCCGTTCCTGGTGCGCAGCTTCAGCGTGGGGTGCTCGCCGGAGTGGAACAGCATGTCGGCGCGCACCGGGTTGCCGTTGCGGTCGAGCACCTTGAGGTCGATCGGGTTGTCGCTGTTCGGCTTGGCGTCCGGCACGATGTCGCCGATGCGCCGCGTCGAGCCGTCTGCCAGGCGAATCCGGGTTTCCGGTGACACGCAGTAACGCATCGCGGCTGCCGGGTCGTTGCCCTGGGAGCCGAAGTTGCCCTGGCCGTCGATGAGCGGGTAGCGCATGGCCCACGGCTGGGCGAGGCGGACCAGCGCGTCGTAGATGGCCGAGTCGCCGTGCGGGTGGTAGTTGCCCATCACGTCGCCGACCACGCGGGCGCACTTGTTGTAGCTGCGGTCCGGGCGGAAGCCCGAGTCGAACATCGAGTAGAGCACGCGGACGTGCACGGGCTTCAGGCCGTCGCGCACGTCGGGCAGGGCTCGTCCGACGATCACGCTCATCGCGTAGTCGATGTACGAGTTCTGCATCTCCTGCTGGATGTCGCGCGGCTCGGTGCGGTCTCCACCGGCCGGGGGCAGCGTCGTCTCGCTCACAGTTGTACTTCCTTAAGAGGCCGGGGAGAGGATCAGACGTCGAGGAACCGCACGCCCTTGGCGTTGCGGGTGATGAACGACCGGCGGGCTTCCACGTCCTCGCCCATCAGCACGCTGAACAGCTCGTCGGCCGTCGCGGCGTCGTCCATGGTGACCTGGAGCAGCACCCGGTTGGCCGGGTCCATCGTCGTCTCCCACAACTCGGCGGCGTTCATCTCGCCGAGGCCCTTGTAGCGCTGGATGTTGTCGTCCTTGCCGATCTTCTTGCCCGCGGCGAGCCCGGCCTGGAGCAGGCCGTCGCGCTCGCGGTCGGAGTAGGCGTACTCCGGTTCCGCGCGCTGCCACTTGATCTTGTAGAGCGGCGGCTGCGCGAGGTACACGTGGCCGTGCTCGATGAGCGGGCGCATGAAGCGGAACAGCAGGGTCAGCAGGAGGGTGCGGATGTGCTGGCCGTCGACGTCGGCGTCGGCCATCAGCACGATCTTGTGGTACCGCAGCTTCGAGATGTCGAAGTCCTCGTGGATGCCCGTGCCGAAGGCGGTGATGAGCGACTGGACCTCGTTGTTCTTCAGCACGCGGTCGATGCGCGCCTTCTCCACGTTGATGATCTTGCCGCGGATCGGCAGGATCGCCTGGAACATGGAGTCCCGGCCCTCCTTGGCCGAGCCGCCCGCGGAGTCGCCCTCCACAACGTAGATCTCGCACTCCTCCGGATTGGTGGAGCGGCAGTCCTTGAGCTTGCCGGGCAGGCCGCCGATGTCGAGCGCGCCCTTGCGGCGCACCAGCTCGCGGGCCTTGCGGGCGGCGATGCGGGCCTGCGCCGACGACACCGCCTTGGTGACGATCGTCTTCGCCTCGTTGGGGTGGCGCTCGAACCAGTCGGCCAGGTGCTCGTTGGTCGACTTCTGCACGAACGACTTGGCCTCGCTGTTGCCCAGCTTGGTCTTGGTCTGGCCCTCGAACTGGGGCTCCTTGAGCTTGACCGAGACGATCGCGGCCAGGCCCTCGCGGATGTCGTCGCCGGTGAGGTTGGAGTCCTTCTCCTTGAGCAGCTTCTTCTCGCGCGCGTACTCGTTGACCACGCGGGTCAGCGCGGCGCGGAAGCCCTCCTCGTGCGTGCCGCCCTCGTGGGTGTTGATCGTGTTGGCGAACGTGTACACCGACGGCGTGTAGCCGGTGTTCCACTGCATCGCCACCTCGACCTCGAGGTCCTCGCCCTTGGCCTCGAACGAGACGACCTTCTGGTGCACCGCCTCACGGGTGTGGTTGATGTGGCGGACGAAGTCCTCCAGGCCGCCGGGGTAGTGGAACGTGCGCTCGCGCACGGCCGCGACGTGGCCCTCGGCGTCGGCCTCCTCGTCCGACTCCTGCACGCGCTCGTCGCGCAGGATGATCGTGAGCCCCTTGTTGAGGAACGCCATCTCCTGGAGGCGGCGGGAGATGGTCTCGATGTTGTACTCGGTGGTCTCGAAGATCTCCGGGTCGGCCCAGAAGGTGATCGACGTGCCGGTCTCGTCCGTCGGCGCGCCCTTGCGCAGCTCGTGCACGGGCTTGGTCGCCTCGAACCGCTGGTTCCACGTGAAACCCTGGGTCTTGACCTCGACGTCCACGGCGGTGGACAGCGCGTTCACCACGGAGATGCCGACGCCGTGCAGGCCGCCGGACACCGCGTAGGAGTCGCTGTCGAACTTGCCGCCCGCGTGCAGCGTGGTGAGCACGACCTCGAGCGCGGGCCGCTTCTCCACCGGGTGCATGTCGATCGGGATGCCGCGGCCGTCGTCGATGACCCGGACGCCGCCGTTGGCCAGCAGCGTCACGTCCACGACCGTCGCGTAACCCGCCATGGCCTCGTCGACCGAGTTGTCCACGACCTCTTGGATCAGGTGGTGCAGGCCGCGCTCGCCGGTGGACCCGATGTACATGCCTGGCCGCTTGCGAACCGCTTCCAGACCCTCCAGGACGGTGATCGAGGACGCGCTGTACTCATTCTTCTTGGCTGCCACGGGCCTGGTGTCTCCTCGGACTTCACGCGACTGGGACCGTCGCCGGGCGACGCTGGGTTGCGCTACCCCTCGATCCTACCGGGGCAGACCGACAGAAACCCACTTAGGACACCCCTGGTTTGCTCACAGGCGGCCCGAAGTGAACGCAGATGGGTGCCGACCGCCGTTCGCGGGGTCAAAATCGACTGGTGAGCGCTCATCGCGCCACAGGATCGCCGCTGCGGCCCTGACGCAGCTCACCCGTAGGTGTCACGTGGTCCGCGGCCCGGGACGTGCCTGGGGCCGTACCGCCAACTGGGCGCCGCCGGACCCTGCACCTTCAGCTTCTTCACGACGCCGTCGCCGACCCCCGCGGCGATGCGCTTGAGCAGGTCGCGCTGGAGCAGCCGGAGCTGCGTGGCCCACGCGGTCGAGTCGGCCTGCACGGTCAGCTCGCCCTCGCTGAACGCGACCGGCTGCGCGTGCTCGGCCACGTCCTCCCCGACGAGCTTCGGCCACCGCGCGAACACCTGCCCGCCGGCCAGCCGCTCGACCCAGCCGCGGTCGGCGGCGAGCCGGGCGGCGAGCCGGCCGAGGGGCTGCGGGTCGCGGTCGTCCGGCCCGGGACCGGACCAGCGGCGACGGCGACGGCGGCCGGCGGACCCCGCCGCGCCCTTGCGCGGACCGCGCACCCCGCGTTCCTTGGCCGACGCGCGGGCGGCTTCAAGGGCGGCGCGGGCGAGGTCCGCCCCCCTCAAACCACTCGCCGGAGTGACCCCGTCTGTGGATATGTCCGTTTCGGGTGGTGAGTTATCCACACCATCCACAGGGTTGTCCCCAGTTGTGTGTCCCGTCACACCCATTCGGGGCAACTCGTCAGACACGACGCACCTCCCCGTGTCGAACGTCGAACCGCAGCCCGTCCAGCTCCTCGGGCACGTCCTCCGCGACCGCCGCGGTGATCAGCACCTGCTCCGCGCCGGCGGCCACCTTCGCCAGCTGGCGACGCCGGCCGCGGTCCAGCTCGGCGAACACATCGTCCAGCACGAGGACCGGTTCGGCGCCCTCGACACGCAGCAGCTCGTACCCGCCCAGCCGCAGCGCCAGCGCGAACGACCACGACTCGCCGTGGCTCGCGTAGCCCTTCGCGGGCAGGTCGCCGAGCGCCAGGTCGAGGTCGTCGCGGTGCGGCCCGACCAGGCACACGCCCCGCTCCACCTCCTGCGACCGCACCCGGTGCAGCTCGGCGAGCAGCGCGTCCTCCAGGACTTCCCGGTCGTGCGGGCCGCCGCCGGCGGAGCCGGCGATCAGATCGGGGAACGCCTCGCCCAGGCTCGACCGGTACGCGATCCGGGCCGGCCGGGACTCCGGCGCGACCTCCGCGTACGCGGCCGCCACGTGCGGCGCGATGTCCGCGACCAGGTCCAGCCGCGCGGCCAGCAGCTCCGCGCCGTGCCGGGCCAGGTGCCCGTCCCACACGTCGAGCGTGCCGACGTCGGCGTTGCGCGACGCCCGCATGCTCTTGAGCAGCGCGCCCCGCTGCTTGAGCACGCGCTCGTAGTCGCTGCGCACCCCCGCGTACCGCGGCGCGCGGGTGGTGAGCAGCTCGTCCAGGAACCGCCGCCGCTCGCCGGGGTCGCCGCGCACCAGCGCCAGGTCCTCCGGCGCGAACAGCACGGTGCGCAGGATGCCCAGCACGTCGCGCGGGCGGGGCACCGGGCCGCGGTTGATCCGCGCCCGGTTCGCCTTGCCCGCCGTGATCTCCAGCTCGACCAGCAGCTCCCGGCCCTCGTTGACCACCGCCGCGCGCACCACCGCACGCGGCGCGCCGTGCCGGATCAGCGGCGCGTCCGTGGCCACCCGGTGCGAACCCAGGGTGGCCACGTACCCCAGCGCCTCGACCAGGTTCGTCTTGCCCTGGCCGTTGCGCCCGACCAGCACGCTCACGCCCGGCTCGAACGCCAGGTCCGCGTGCTCCCACGACCTGAAGTCGGTGACCTGCAGGTGTCGGACGTACAACTCGTCAGCTCTGGGTCGTGCCGGAACCGGACGAAGGACCGGCGGCCTGCACGGCGTGGCCGCCGAACTGGTTGCGCAGCGCCGCGACCGCGCGCATGGCGGGCGAGTCCTCCTGGCGCGACGCGAACCGGGCGAACAGCGCGGCGGAGATCACCGGCGCGGGCACCGCGTGCTTGATCGCCTCCTCGACGGTCCACCGGCCCTCGCCGGAGTCCTCGACGTGGCCGCGCAGGTCGTCCAGCTCCGGGTCCGACTCCAGCGCGCGGACCAGCAGGTCCAGCAGCCACGAGCGGACCACGGTGCCCCGCTGCCACGCCTTGATCGTGGCCGGCACGTCCTGCACCAGCTTCGACGCCTCGAGCAGCTCGAAGCCCTCCGCGTACGCCTGCATCAGGCCGTACTCGATGCCGTTGTGGACCATCTTGGCGAAGTGGCCGGCGCCGACGGAGCCCGCGTGCGCGAAGCCCTCCTCGCGCGGGCCCTCCGGGCGCAGCGCGTCGAAGATCGGCATGGCGCGCTCGACGTGCTCGGCGTCGCCGCCGACCATCAGGCCGTAGCCGTTCTCCAGGCCCCACACGCCACCGGACACGCCGGCGTCCAGGTAGCCGATGCCCTTGTCGCCGAGCGCCTTGGCGTTGACCTCGTCGTCGGTGAAGCGCGAGTTGCCGCCGTCGATCACCAGGTCGCCCGGCTCCAGCAGGTCGCCGAGGTCGGCGATCGTCTGCCGGGTGATGTCACCGGCGGGCACCATGACCCACACCACGCGGGGTGCGGAGAGCCTGCCGACCATGTCGGCGAGCGAGTCGGCGTCGGTGACTTCCGGGTTGCGGTCGTAGCCGACCACCTCGTGCCCCGCGCGGCGGATCCGCTCGCGCATGTTGAAGCCCATCTTGCCGAGGCCGACGAGTCCGAGCTGCACGGTCGTTCCTCTTCCCTACGTCTGTGGTCGCGATCCTTGTCGATCAGCCGGGCAGGCGCACGGGCATCAGCAGGTAGAGGTAGCCCGGCGCCACGTTCCCATCCTCGTCCACCGGCTTGAGCAACGCGGGCCGGCTGGGTGTGGTGAAGGACAAGTGCGCCTTGGGCGTGCGGACGGCCTGCAGGCCCTCCAGCAGGTACGTGGGGTTGAACGCGATGGTCACCGGGTCGCCGGTGTACTCGACCGGCAGCTCCTCCTCGGCGCTGCCCTCGTCGTCGCCGCCCGCGGACAGGCGCAGGCCGCTGTCCACGAACTCCAGCCGGACCTGCGTGCCGCGCTCGGCGACCAGCGACACGCGCTTGATCGCCTGCACCAGCGCGTCGACCTCGATGATCGCGGCGGCCGAGTGCTCGGTCGGCAGGAGCTGGCGGTACTTCGGGAAGTCGGCGTCGAGCAGCCGGGTGGTCGTGCGGCGGCCCGTGCCGGACAGGCCGAGCAGGCCGTCGTTGGCGGCCAGGGACAGCTCGATCTTCGCGCCGGACGCGCCCAGCGTCTTCGCGGAGTCGTTGAGGGTCTTGGCCGGGACGAGCACGGCGACCTCGCCGAGGGACTCGTTCGGCTCCCACGGGAACTCGCGCATCGCCAGCCGGAAGCGGTCGGTGGCCACGAGGGTCACCTTGCCCTCGCCGATCTCCAGGCGGACGCCGGTCAGCATCGGCAGCGTGTCGTCCTTGCCCGCCGCGACGGCGACCTGGGCCACGGCCTCGCCGAAGACCTCGCCCGGCAGCTCGCCCGCGAGCTGGGGCATGGACGGGAGCTGCGGGTAGTCCTCGACCGGCATGGTCGGCAGGCTGAACCGGGCGCTGCCGCACGAGATCGTCATCCGGGAGCCGTCGACCGCGATCTCGACCGGGTGGTTCGGCAGGGCCTTGGTGATGTCGGCCAGCAGTCGGCCGCTGACGAGCGCCTTGCCCCCGTCGGCGATGGTGGCCGGGACGCCGCACTGGGCGGACACCTCGTAGTCGAAGCCCGAGACGGTCAGCGCCTCGCCGGAGCCGTCCTCCGCCCCGGCGTCGAGCAGGATGCCGCCGAGCACCGCGACGGGCGGCCTGGACGGCAGGCTGCGGGCGACCCAGGCGACGGCGTCGGCCAGGCCGTCGCGCTCGACGCGGATCTTCATGAGGCGTCCTTCCTCAAGTCGGCATGACCAACAACAGCATGCGTTGCGGTGGGGGTTGGGGAGCCGCGGCCCTCGCCGGATCTTCCGACCCTCGGCGCGGAGGCTCCCCACCGTAGAGCGTCGGGACCGACTTCGTCACGTCGGGGCCACACCCGGGGCGGAGCGCGGCCGAGCGCTCGTCCCCGGGGCCGAGCCCCGCCTGTTTTTTCTTTGTTCATCTCTTCAAGGGAAGACAACAGCAACAGCAGTAAGGGCTGTGGATTGTGTGGACAACCGGCGTTCCCGCAGCTCGTCGCCCACTTGGAGGTGTGGACGGACACGGGGTGTCACCCGGGGACAAGTCGGCGCACCCGGGGAGAACTACCGGGCTCGTCCGTTCGGTCCACAGGCGAGGCGAGTTGTCCCCGGGTTAATCCCCGGGTGTGGGCCGAGTTGTACCCGGGTGCTGCACAGGGTGATGGTGGGGCGAATCTCCCCCGACGGGGCGCTTCCACGGGCCTGTGGACAACTCGTGGCCGGGCGTTCACCTGCTGCGGGAGCGCAGCTGAGCCGCTGGTGGCGGGCGGCGAACGCGCTGGACCGCGCCCCGCCGGTCCCTGGGTACCTCACACGGGTGACGCGAAACGACCCCCACCGGTCCGGGCCGCCGCACCCGGGTTCGACGGCCGTCGCGGGCGGCGCGGGCGGGGCGCACCCGGGTGTCGCCGGCGGGGCGGCGGCGGATCCGGGTCGCACCCGGGTGCGAACGGCGGCGTCCCCGGGTGCGGCGGCGGCACCCGGGTGCGGGCGCGGTCGGGTTCGGCGCGGCGAGAGGGCGCGGCGAGGGGCACGGTGGGCGGGCGGTCGACCGTGACGCGGAGGCGGGTGCCGCAGGAGGCGCGGGCGGTCGGGACGGGGTTCGCCGGCGGCCACGGGTGGCGCGGCCGTGGGTGGGCACCGGGTGGCGCGGGAGGGCGCACGGGCGGGATCGGAGGGCGCGGACGGACGCGACCGCGCTCGGGTGGCGGGCGGCCCTCGGTCGGGCCGGCATCCCGTGTGCCGAGGGGTGCGGTCGGGGGCGTGGTCCGGTGCGGCCTTGGGTGGGGCCGAGGCGGTGCGGGCCGTTGTCCTCAGGCGGGGACCGGGTGCAGGGACTCGGGCAGGGGGCGATGATCACCCGATCGTGGCGACGGGTGGTGTGCGCAAGCGCTTGCGGGTCAGGGGGTGTGGCGGGCGCGCTGCTTGATGCGCGAGGTCAGCTCCTGCACCTGCTCGTACACCCGGCGGCGCTCGGCCATCTCCTTGCGGATCTTCTTGTCCGCGTGCATGACCGTCGTGTGGTCCCGGCCGCCGAAGGTCTGGCCGATCTTCGGCAGCGACAGGTCCGTCAGCTCCCGGCACAGGTACATCGAGATCTGCCGGGCCTGCGCCAGCACCTTGGTCTTGCCCGGCCCGCACAGGTCGTCGATCGACACGCTGAAGAACTCCGCCGTGACCGCCATGATCGTCGGCGCGGTGATCTCCGGCGCGTGCGAGTCCGGGATGAGGTCGCGCAGCACTATCTCGGCGAGCTGCACGTCGACCGGTTGCCGGTTGAGCGACGCGAACGCCGTCACCCGGATCAGCGCGCCCTCCAGCTCGCGGATGTTCCGCTCGATGCGGGCCGCGATGAACTCCAGCACCTCGGCGGGCGCGGCGAGCCGGTCCTGCGCGGCCTTCTTGCGCAGGATGGCGATCCGGGTCTCCAGCTCGGGCGGCTGGATGTCGGTGATCAGGCCCCACTCGAACCGCGTGCGCAGCCGGTCCTCCAGGGTCTCCAGCCGCTTGGGCGGCCGGTCGGAGGACACCACGATCTGCTTGTTCGCGTTGTGCAGGGTGTTGAAGGTGTGGAAGAACTCCTCCTGCGTGCCTTCCTTGCCCTCCAGGAACTGGATGTCGTCGACCAGGAGCACGTCGATGTCCCGGTACCGGCGCTGGAAGGCGACCTTGCGGTCGTCGCGCAGGGAGTTGATGAAGTCGTTGGTGAACTCCTCGGTCGACACGTACCGCACGCGCATGCCGGGGAACAGCCGCTGCGCGTAGTGCCCGACGGCGTGCAGCAGGTGCGTCTTGCCGAGCCCGGACTCGCCCCAGATGAACAGCGGGTTGTACGCGCGGGCGGGCGCCTCGGCGACGGCCACCGCGGCGGCGTGCGCGAAGCGGTTGGACGCGCCGATGACGAACGTGTCGAAGTTGTACTTCTCGTTCAGCCGGGTCTGCGAGGACGCCGGGTTGGCCGGCCGGGTGTACGGCGTGCCGCTCGGCGCGGCGTGGCCGCCGCCGAACGTGGGCCAGATCTCGGTGACGGCGGCGAGGGCTTCGCCCTCCTCGTCGACCTCCTCGCCCTCGGCTTCCGCTTCGCCCTCGGTCTCCGCCTCGACCACGAACCCGCCGTTGACGGGCACCGGGGTCGGGACGGGGACCGCCACGGGGACGGGGCCGGCCACCGGGATCGGCGCGGGGCCGGGGTCCGGCGAGTCGACCTTCACGGCCAGCGAGACGGCGCGGCCCAGGCGGCGGGACAGGGCGGTGGTGATGGGTTCGCGCAGCGCGCGCTCGATCGCCTCCTTGGCGAAGTCGCTCGGCGCGGCGAGCAGCGCGGTCCCGTCGAGCAGCCCGATGGGTCGGGTCACGCGCATCCACGCGCGCTGCTGGGGGGACAACGTGCTGGCAGCCAGCTCCTGCACGACCTGCTCCCACACGAGACCCAGGTCGGCCTGGTGGTCGGACACCTCCGCGCTCCCCTCCCCTCGGTGACGGCTCCGCGGTCAGTCCCCCGGGGAACTTCCACGACGTGGACACGGAGAATAGAGGCATCCACAGAGTTATCCACAACTGTGCACGAACGCGGCCCGGAGCGCAGCGGAATCCCCTCGTTGCTCCCGGTGCCTGCGACCGGCGTGGCGGCGGCCGGCGGTTCAGCCCGGTCCGGCCCGCGCCCACCCGCGAAGGCAGCACGCTAACAAGGCGCGGCCCCTGCCACAAGGCGTACCGGCGCGCAAGCCCTTTACGTGCGGCGGAGCGGGCGCCGCGCACCCGGGTGCCACCCCGATTTGAACCGCGACCCGGGGGCTGCGTACCCTCGTAACCGTCTCCCGCTTGCGTGGGGTGCTTTTCGCGCGCCCGGGGCTTGTTCGCAGGGGACAACCACAGACCTGCTTGGCAGTTAGCACCGGGAGTCCGACCGTGAGCAAGGGTAAGCGCACCTTCCAGCCCAACAACCGTCGCCGTGCCAAGACGCACGGGTTCCGGCTGCGCATGCGCACCCGCGCCGGTCGCGCCATCCTGGCCGCGCGCCGTGGCAAGGGCCGCAAGCAGCTGTCCGCCTGATCGCCGCAGCGCCGTGCTACCCGCGGCCAACCGGCTGACCCGCAGCCAGGACTTCGGCCTGGTGGTCCGCCGGGGCCGCCGGGCCGGCCGGTCCCGGCTGGTGGTGCACGTCCTGACGTCGGCGCAGCCCACCTTGGACCCGTCCAAGGTGGGCTTCGTCGTGAGCAAGGCCGTGGGCAACTCCGTGGTCCGGCACCGGGTGAGCCGCAGGCTCCGCCACGTGGTGCGGGACCGCCTCGACTCGTTGCCGCCCGGAACTTCGCTCGTCGTGCGCGCGTTGGCACCGTCAGCCGATGCGGACAGCGCCGAGCTCGGCCGGGACCTCGACGCGGCGCTGCACAAGGTGCTGCGATGACGACCGTCCAGGTGAGCCCCGTCGTGCGGGCGTTGCTGCTGCCGGTGCGCTTCTACCGGAAGTTCATCTCACCGGCGCTGCCCCCGACCTGCCGTTTCCACCCGACCTGCAGTGCGTACGCGGTGGAGGCGTTGACCGTCCACGGTGCGCTGCGCGGATCCTGGCTGACCCTGCGCCGGCTGGGCCGCTGCGGACCCTGGCACCCTGGTGGCCTGGACCCGGTTCCGCCGAGGCGAAACGCGGTCCCCGACCTTCCTGCCGAGGAGTAGCTAGTGCTCAACTTCATCTACTACCCGGTGTCCTTCATCCTGTGGTGTTGGCACTGGGTGTTCGGCCACATCTTCGGCGAGTCGAGCGGGTTCGCGTGGGCCCTGAGCGTGGTGTTCCTCGTCTTCACGCTCCGCGCGCTGCTGTTCAAGCCGTTCGTCGGCCAGGTCCGCTCGATGCGCAAGATGCAGGAGTTCGCGCCCGAGCTGCAGAAGATCAAGAAGAAGTACGCGAACGACCGGCAGCGCCAGGCGCAGGAGATGCAGAAGCTCCAGTCGGAGCACGGCGTCAACCCGCTGGGCGGCTGCCTGCCGATGCTGGTGCAGATCCCGGTGTTCATCGGCCTGTTCCACGTGCTGCGGTCGTTCAAGCCCGGCTGGGGCGAGGTCTACTTCTTCGACGCCCAAGGCGTGGAGTCCTTCGTCAACGCGAAGCTGTTCGGCGCGAACCTGTCGACGTTCATCACGATGCCGTGGGACGACCCGGGCCAGCCGTCGCTGACGGACTTCGGCACCGAGCGCAGCGCGGTGCTGTACGTGGCCATCCCGCTGATGATCATCGCCTCGATCGCGACGCACTTCACCGCGCGCCACTCGGTGGCCCGGCAGACGCAGGCCGCGGCGGACAACCCGCAGACCGCGATCATGAACAAGCTGACGCTCTACATCTTCCCGCTGGGCGTGCTCGTCGGTGGTCTCTTCTTCCCCATCGCGATCCTGCTCTACTGGCTGAGCAACAACGCGTGGACGCTGGGTCAGCAGTACGTCGTGTACCACCGCATCGACCGCGAGGAAGAGGCGAAGAAGGTCGAGGCGACCGCGCAGCGCACGGCGCTCGCGCCGAAGCCGGGGGCCAAGCCCGTGACCAAGCCGAAGCCCGGTCAGAAGCCCCAGCAGCGCAAGCCCGCCGGCAGCCCGCCGGCGGCCGCCGCCGCGAAGCCCGCGCCGGACGGCGACGAGCCCGCCGAGGCCGTGCCGCCGTCCACCGAGATTCCCGGTCTGAGCCCAGACCGATCCCCAGGCAAGAAGCAGGGCAACAAGAAGCGTCGTTGACCCTGGAGAGGAGACATCGTGTCGGAGACGTTGCAGGCGGCCGACGTGGACGCACCGGAGGCCGGCCAGGTCCCACCGGCGCGGTCGGGGACTTCGGAGGACCTGCTCGTCCAGGAGGGCGACATCGCCGGGGACTACCTCGAGCGGCTGTTGGACCTGCTCGACTACGACGGCGACATCGACCTCGACGTCGAGGCGGGTCGGGCGATCGTGAGCATCGACGGCGGTGACGACCTGGAGAAGCTGGTCGGTCCCCGCGGCACGGTCCTGGAGTCCTTGCAGGAGCTGACCCGGCTCGCCGTCCAGCAGGAGACGGGCGTGCGCAGCCGGCTCATGCTGGACATCGCCGGGTGGCGCGCCGGGCGTCGGGCCGAGCTGGCCGACCTCGGGCGGACCACCGCGGAGAAGGTGCGGGCCACCGGTGAGAAGGTGCGGTTGCACCCGATGACGCCGTTCGAGCGGAAGGTCGTGCACGACGCCGTCGCCGCGGTGGCGGGCGTGCACAGCGAGAGCGAGGGCGAGGAGCCGCAGCGCCGCGTGGTGGTGCTGCCCAAGCCCTGAGCGGTCGCGGAACGACGGCCCCGGTCCCCTGGTGGGACCGGGGCCGTTCTGCTTGCCCGTCCGTGCGGTGATCGGCCGAGTGCGGTGGTGCGCAGGGCGAGTCGGTTCGGGTAGGCCGATCCCCGGGCCGAGGGCGAGACTGGGCCGGTTGTGGGGTGGGCCGGTTGTGGGGTGGGTCAGGCCACGATCGCGTAGCGCTCGTCATCCAGGTCGCGGCCCCACAGGGCGGGGTCGGTGAGCGGGACGACGTGCCCCTCCCCCAGCAGCGCGACGCACTCGGCGGCGGTGAGGCCCGCACCGGTCGACCAGCGGCCCTCGATGAGGACCAGGCGTCCACCCGGCCGGAGGAGCGCGCGCCAGCGGTCGAGCGCGGCCGTCGGGTCGGGCAGCGCCCACAGCACGTGCCGCACCAGCACCACGTCGAACGACCCCGGCGGGTACGGCGGGCGCGCGGCGTCGCCCTGGCGGAACTCGACCCCCGGCGCCTTCACGCGGGCGGCGGCGACCATGCGCTCGGACAGGTCGAGCCCGCGCACGTCGTACCCCTCCCCCGCGAGCAACGCGGTGAGGCTGCCGGTGCCGCACCCGAGGTCGACCACGCGCGCCGGCGCGGGCGGCAGCAGGGACAGGAGCAGTTCCCGCCACGCGCGGCGGACGTCCGGGTCACGCAGCCCGTGGTCGGCGTCCTCGTCGAACGTCGCCGCCTGGTCGTCCCAGAAGCGGGACTGCGCGAACGTGGTGAGCCACGCGCGCTGCTCGTCGTTCTCGGGCACGTCGCGGCCGCGCGCCTCGGCGATGGCCTGCCAGGCGGCCTCGGGCGACGCGCCGTCCAGCACGAGGAGCGCGCCCGCGATCAACGACGAGCGGCCGATGCCGGCCCAGCAGTGCACGAGGACGTGACGGCCCGCCCGGAGGTCTTCGAGCACCGGGGCGAGGTCCGGCGCGTCCGGCACGCCGAAGTCCGGGATGGGCAGCCAGTGGAACGCCATGCCCGCGTCCCGTGCCGCCTCGGCCTCGTCGGACAGGTCCAGCTCGGCCAGTTCCGTCTCGGTGAGCGCGCACACGATCACGTCGACCCCGCGGTCGGCGAGGTGACGGAGGTGCTCCAGGCTGTGCGGGTGGCCCATGGTGCTCAGCGCGCCCGGTCTGATCGAGTACATCTCTTCCCCTTGCCGTGTTCCACGTGAAACGGTCGCCGTATGACTGAGATGGCCCGGCACCTCCGCGTCGCCGCCTACGCGGTGATCATCGAGAACGATCGGCTGCTGCTCTCCCGGTGGCTCGGGCCGGACCGGCCGAGGTGGATCCTCCCCGGCGGCGGGCTCGATCACGGTGAAGATCCGTACGACGCGGTGGTCCGCGAGGTGTTCGAGGAGACCGGCTACCACGCCGAGGTCGATCGGCTGCTCGGCATCCAGAACGTCCACGGGCCGATGGTGCGCGACGGCGTGGAGGTCGACTACCACCGCATCCGGATCATGTACGAGGCGCACGTGGTCGGCGGGGAACTCACCTTCGAGGTCGGTGGCAGCACGGACCAGGCGGCGTGGTTCCCGGTGGCGGAGATCCCCGAGTTGGATCACGTCGAGTCGGTGGACTACGCGTTGGAACTCCTCCGCGCGTCGCCCAAGGACGGGCGGATCGTGGACCTGGGGTGAAGCGGGGCGCGTTTCACGTGAAACACGTCGAACTTCTCACTTCGATTTGGCGTGTCGCCGGGGTGATCCGTCATAGTGGTGACCGGCACATCTCGTGAGGCTCGCAGCCTCTCCGACGAGAAGCCCAACCCCATCGCCCACACCCGGCCGCCGCCGGCGTCCGGTGTGGTTTCACGTGAAACGTCCCGGACGGAGACATGGCCGCAGAGGTGGAAGACCGCGCGAAGAAGGTCTTCGGTGACCACTACGACAAGGCGGCCGCGTTCACGGCACTGCTGACCGAGCACGGCGTCGAGCGGGGGCTCATCGGACCGCGCGAGGTCGACCGGCTTTGGGAACGCCACGTCCTCAACTCGGCCGTCGTGGCGGAGTTGCTCCCCGAAGGTTCACGGGTCGTGGACGTAGGCTCGGGCGCGGGCCTGCCGGGGATCCCCCTGGCGATCGCGCGGCCCGATCTCGACCTCACGCTCCTGGAGCCGATGGCCCGGCGGGTGGCGTGGCTGACCGAGTGCGTCGAAGCCCTCGACCTCAAGGTCACCGTCCTCCGGGGGCGAGCCGAGGAAGGACCGGTGCGTGACCGGCTGTCCGACAGCGACGTCGTGACGGCCCGTGCGGTGGCCCCGCTGGAACGGCTGACGCGGTGGTGCCTGCCGCTGCTGCGGCCCGGCGGACGTCTGGTCGCTCTCAAGGGCGAGAGCGCCGCGGAAGAACTGGAACGCGACGCCGAGGCGGTACGCCGGGCCGGAGGCATCCGGCCTCGCGTCATCACCTGTGGTGGCGATGTCCTCGAACTGCCGACGACGGTCGTGCTCGTGGAGCGCGACGAGCGGGCGAGCCGCCGTGAAGGCGGGCGTCGCAGAAGGAAGGATCGGTGACCGTGTACCCCGACCCCCTGCAACCGGTGTTCCAAGCGGCCGGTGTTTCACGTGAAACCGAGCCTGAAGGTGTGGTGGGCGCGGGCGAAGTGCTCCGCCCGGCGGTAGACCCCAACTTGGCAACCAACGTGGAACCGGCAGGAGACACCAGCACCGTGTGGACCCCCATCGCGGAAGAAGCGGCACGCGCCACCCGCGTCCTGCACCCCGACTCCCTCCAACTCCCCCGCCCTGACCGTCGCCGCGTGATGGTGGTCGCCAACCAGAAGGGCGGCGTCGGCAAGACGACGAGCACGGTGAACCTCGCCGCCGCGCTCGCCATCCACGGGCTCAAGGTCCTCGTCATCGACCTCGACCCGCAGGGCAACGCGAGCACCGCGCTGGCGGTCGAGCACCGCTCCGGCACGCCGTCGGTGTACGAGGTGCTGATCGGTGAGCTGTCCGTGGCGGAAGCCGCTCAGGTCAGCAGCCAGTCCCCCAACCTGTACTGCGTGCCGGCGACGATCGACCTGGCGGGCGCGGAGATCGAGCTGGTGTCGATGGTGGCCCGCGAGTCGCGGTTGAAGGAGGCGCTGAGCCCCGAGGCGCTGGACCCGATCAAGCCGGACTACGTGTTCATCGACTGCCCGCCGTCGCTCGGCCTGCTGACCGTCAACGCGATGGTCGCGGCGCAGGAGGTGCTGATCCCGATCCAGTGCGAGTACTACGCGCTGGAGGGACTGGGGCAGCTCCTGCGCAACATCGAGCTGGTGCAGGCGCACCTGAACCCGACGCTGAACGTGTCCACGATCCTGTTGACGATGTACGACGGCCGCACGAAGTTGGCCGACCAGGTGACCAGCGAGGTGCGCGGCCACTTCGGCGACACCGTCCTCCGGACGGTGATCCCGCGCAGCGTGAAGGTCTCCGAGGCACCAGGATTCGGTCAGACGGTGCTCACCTACGATCCCGGCTCACGGGGCGCGATGAGCTACCTCGACGCGGCACGGGAGATCGCCGAGTACGGCGCGGAGATGAGGTCGGCATGACGGAACAGCGCAAGGGTGGCCTCGGCCGCGGGCTCGCGGCCCTGATCCCGAGCGGACCGCCTCCGGGCACCCCGGCGACACCGTCGCCGGCGAGGTCGGTGGCGAACGGCAAGACGTCCGCGTCCACCCCTGCGCCGTCCACCGCCCCGACCGGCGAGGTGGCCGGAGCGGTGTACCAGGAGCTGCCGGTCACGTCGATCCGGACGAACCCCAAGCAGCCGCGGCAGGTCTTCGACGAGGAGGCGCTGCGGGAGCTGGAGCACTCGATCCGCGAGTTCGGCCTGATGCAGCCGATCGTCGTGCGGGCCGTCGGGCCCGATGCGTACGAGCTGGTCATGGGCGAGCGGCGGTGGCGGGCCACCCAGCTCGCCGGGCTGAAGACGATCCCGGCGATCGTCCGGCACACCGCCGACGACGTGATGCTGCGGGACGCGCTGCTGGAGAACATCCACCGCGTGCAGCTCAACCCGTTGGAAGAGGCGTCGGCCTACCAGCAGCTGCTGGAGGAGTTCGGCGTGACGCACGAGGAGCTGGCCGACCGCATCGGGCGCAGCCGGCCCGTGGTCACCAACACGATCCGGCTGCTGAAGCTGCCGTTGCCGGTGCAGCGGCGGGTGGCCGCCGGGGTGCTGTCCGCCGGGCACGCGCGGGCGCTGCTCGGGGTCGAGGACCCCGGGGTGCAGGAGGAGCTGGCCGCTCGGATCGTGGCCGAGGGGATGTCGGTCCGGGCCACCGAGGAAGCGGTGACGCTCGCCAAGGGGGCGGAGCCCGCCAAGGCGAAGGCGGCGCGGCGGAAGCCGATCCAGGCTCCTGGGTTGCAGGAGTTGGCGGAGCGGTTGTCGGACAACTTCGACACTCGGGTGAAGGTCGAGTTGGGGCAGCGGAAGGGGCGGATCGTGGTGGAGTTCGGGTCCGTTGACGACTTGGAGCGGATCATCCAGTTGATGTCGCCCGAGGCGGCGCAGCGGGGGCGGGGCGGGGAGTAGGTCTCCCCCGCGGTGAGCCGGTGGCGACTGGGTAGGCCGGTGGCGACGGGCCGGGTTGGTGGGTAGGCCGGTGCGGGACGCCGGTCCGGCCCGATTTGACATGGTGCCCGTACGGGCACCCCAGGCAGGCCGTAGCCGGCAGGCCCGGCGGGGAAAAGCGTCCCGCCAGACCTGCCGGCTCCGACCAGCCTAAGGCACCCGAACCCATGTCAAATCGGGCCTCGGTGGTGGGTGGCGGGTCCGTTGTGGGCGTGGCGGGTTCGGTTGCGAGGTGGTGCCGGTGGGTTGGCCCGAAACGGACAAATGGGATTTGTTTGGGGTGTAGGGGATTACCCAGGGGTCTTTAGTCACGGTGACGATGTCGGGGGAGGTGGCGAGTGGGCGAGGCCACG
>NZ_JBHYXZ010000023.1:26845-76179 GCF_042752395.1 Actinosynnema sp. NPDC059335
GTTTTTTGTTTTTGTTTGGGTGGTGTTTTAACCTCCGTGGTTTTTTTCTTCGGGGGTCTCTCGTGGGGCGTGGGGGGTGTGCCCCGCCCCTCCCCTTCGGTTCGTTCGGTGTTGGTCAGCGGGATACGGCGCGTTCGATGAGGGCGGCGTAGATCTCGCCGAGGGATTTGCCGGCGGCTTCGACGGCCATCGGCAGCAGTGAGGTTTCGGTCAGGCCCGGGGACACGTTGACTTCGAGGAAGTGGACCGTGCCGTCCGGGGCGACGATGGCGTCCGTGCGGGAGACGTCGCGCAGGCCCAGGAGGCGGTGGGCGGCGACGGCCAGTTCCCCCACCGCCTGGGCGGACTTCTCGTCCAGGCGGGCCGGGGCGTGGAAGTCCGTCAGGCCGGCCGTGTAGCGGGCCGTGTAGTCGTAGATGCCGTTCTCCGGGACGATCTCCACCGGGGGCAGTGCCTGGGGGCCGTCCGGGCCGTCGACGACGGCGACGGCCACTTCGACGCCTTCGATGAAGTGCTCGGCCAGGACCGTGTCGCCGTAGGCCAGGCAGCCCACCATGGCGGCCGGGAGGTCGGCGGCGTCGCGGACCACGTGGGCGCCGAGCGCGGAGCCGCCCTGGTCCGGCTTGAGCATCAGCGGCAGGCCCAGGCGGTCCACCATGGCGGCCAGGACCGGCTTCGCGCCCAGTTCGCGGAACGTCGCGTGCGGCAGGACGGCCCACTCCGGGGTGGCCAGGCCGGCTCGGGCGAGTTCGGCCTTGGCGGTCGGCTTGTCCCAGGCACGTCGGCACGCGCGGGAGTCCGTGCCGACGAACGGGACGCCCGCCAGCTCCAGGATGGTCTGCACCGAGCCGTTCTCGCCCTCGCCGCCGTGCAGGGCGACCACGACGGCGTCGGGGCGGTGCTCCTTGAGGCGGCTGAGCAGGGTGCCGTCGGCGTCCCACTCCTCCACGACCAGGCCGACCGAGCGCAACGCGGCGGACAGCCTGCGACCGGATCGCAAGGACACCTCCCGCTCGTGCGAAAGGCCCCCGGACAGGACTGCGACCCAGCGGTTGGACAACTCTCTACTCCTGATCAAGCGGTGTCGGGCGACGGGCTGTGCGGGCCCGAGACGGCGCGGCCCACCGTGGGGCCGAACGTCTCGTGCAGCTCCATCTCGTCCTTGATGACGTTCGCGAGCCGCCGCACGCCCTCGCGGATGCGTTCGGGCGTCGGGTAGCAGTACGAGATGCGCAGTTGGCGGCTGCCGAGGCCGTCGGCGTAGAAGCCGGTGCCCGACGCGTACGCCACCCGCTGGGTGATCGCGCGCGGGAGCATGGCCTTGGTGTCGATGCCCTCCGGGACCGTCACCCAGACGTAGAAGCCGCCGTTGGGTGTGTTCCACGTGGAACCAACCGGCATGTGCTGCTCGAGCGCCGAGATCGCCGCGTCCCGGCGTTCCCGGTACGCCTCGCGGTAGGTCTTGATCTGGCCCTTCCAGTCGTGCGTCGTCAGGTAGCGCGACACGATGAGCTGGTTGAGCGTCGGCGGGCACAGGGTGGCCGACTCGGCGGCCAGCACGAGCTTCTCCCGCACGGCGTGCGGCGCGAGGACCCAGCCGACCCGGAGGCCGGCGGCGAAGGTCTTGGAGAACGAGCCCAGGTACACGACGTTGTCCGGGTCCGTCGCCCGCAGCGCCGGGTACGTGACGCCGTCGAAGCCCAGCAGGCCGTACGGGTTGTCCTCGACCACGAGGATGCCGTGCGCGCGGCAGATGTCGAGCACCTCGGCGCGGCGCTGGACGGCGAGCGTCACGCCCGCGGGGTTGTGGAAGTTCGGGATCGTGTAGAGGAACTTGATCCGGCGGCCGGAGCGCTCGACGGAGGCGACGGCCTCGCGCAGGGCGTCCGGCATCAAGCCGTCGGCGTCCATGCCCACGTGCACGACCTGGGCCTGGTAGGCGGCGAACGAGCCGAGCGCGCCGACGTACGACGGGCCTTCGGCCAGCACGACGTCACCGGGGTCGCAGAAGATCCGGGTGACCATGTCCAGGCCCATCTGGGAGCCCACGGTCACCACCACGTCGTCCGGGTGGCCGTTGATGCCCTCCAGGGCCATCACGTCGCAGATCTGCTCGCGCAGCTCGGGCACGCCGTGCGCGCTGCCGTACTGGAGCGCGACGAGCCCTTCCGAGGCGATGACGTCGGCCACTTCCGCGCTGAGGGAGTCCAGCGGCAGTGCTGCCAGGTGCGGCATCCCCCCCGCCAGGGACACCACCTCAGGCCGGCTCGCCACCGCGAAGAGCGCCCGGATCTCCGATGCCGTCATGCCCGCCGTCCGCGCCGCGTACCGGCGGAGGTGGGGGTCGAGGCTTCTGGCTCCCTGCTTGGGGGGCTGTCCGGGTAGGTTCACGGGAAACTCCGTAGGTGGGCTGCTACCGGCGGGTTTGTTCCCGGCCGAGTGTAACGGCCGTCCCGTTCGGGGCATCCGCCTTCCGGGCGGGGGTCACATCCGCCTATCCTCGTGGGGGACGTGTTCGGGGGCTTGGAGGTCGGGGTGTCGCGTCGTGTCGTTGGCGTCACCTTGGACAACCTGGAGCACCTCTCCAAGCACAGTCGGACCTGCGTCTTCTGGGAACTCGCGCCGCACCTGAAGGACCAGGCGGAGGAGTTCGGGGACACGGAGTTCGAGAAGGAGGCATGGGTCTCCAGCGTGCTCCTGGAGTGGGGCTCCTGCGGTCGCATCATCTACTGCGACGGGATTCCCGCCGGATCGGTGTTCTATGCGCCGCCCGCCGCCGTGCCCCGGTCGCTGGCGTTCCCCACCTCGCCGGCCAGCCCCGACGCCGTGCTGATGACCGGCCTGGAGGTGCTGCCCGAGTTCCGCGGCGGCGGCCTGGGCCGGGTCCTCGTGCAGACGGTGGCCAAGGACCTCACCCGTCGCGGCGTGAAGGCGATCGAGGCGTTCGGCGACAACCAGCCGGACGACGACGCGCCGAGCTGCGTCACGCCGGCCGACTTCCTGCTCCAGGTGGGCTTCAAGACGGTGCGCCCGCACCCCCGCTGGCCCCGGCTGCGGTTGGAGCTGCGCAGCGCGTCCTCCTGGAAGGAGGACGTCGAGGCGGCGCTGGAGCGGCTGCTCAGCTCGGTGTCCGTGACGACCGCGGCGGAGCCGAGCTTCAAGCCCGTGTGACCGCTAGAAGCGGTCGATCTCGCAGTTCTCCAGCGTGCCGCCCTGGAGCAGGTCGAGCGCCTGCTCGCTCACCACGAGCTGCCCCTGGTCGGTGACGCCGAGGTCGTCCACGCCCGCCTGGCCGGTCACCTCCAGCCAGTGGAAGGTCGGCAGCTCCTTGCCCTCCAGCATCTCCTGGGCCTCGTCGGAGACGGTCACCGTGGCCCGGCGGACGCGGAACGCGTCGAGACCGCTGTCGACCAGCGTGTCGGCCAGGTCGTCGGTGACGAGGTACACCGGGGCCGCCTCGACCAGGTCGTCACCGGCCCAGTCGGTGATCTCGTAGTGCACCGCTTCGATGCGCGGCGGGTGCGCCGCCGCGTCGATCACGGTTCCCTCGCCCAGGACACCGGCGACCTCGGGTTCGAGGCGGTAGAACTCCATCGTGCTCCTCGCCGGCGGGAGGCCGGCCAATAAGATCCACTCGTGGACGTGGGGGCGGAGATCCAGGGCAAGGTACTCGCGATCATCGAGGGATCGCGCGACTTCGAGAAGATTCGCACACTGCTCGCGGGGTGGCAGGCCGAGGGCATCCCGGCGGACCGCCTGGTGGACGAGCTGACCGACCTGATGCTCGACCTGCGCGCCCAGAACCGCGTGGACGACGAGGACGCGGTCGCCGAGGTGCTGGACGTCGTGGCGGACTGGTGACGGCGCTGCCGGGGGTCACGGTGGAGTGACCCCCGGGGCGCTCACCGGAGCTTGCCGGTGGCCACCTCGTGCCGCAGCAGGTCGTCCATGGTGAACGTGCCGGTGGGCTGGTCGTCCTTGCCCAGCAGGTACAGCCGCTTGACCGCGACCAGGATGCCCTCGGCCACCACGTCCCGGAACGACGGGTTGGCCAGCCGCTGCCGGTCCCCCGCGTTGGTCAGGTAGCCGACCTCGACCCGCACCGCCGTGCAGCGGGTCATCCGGAGCATGTCCCAGGTCTTCGGGTGCGTGCCGCAGTCCAGCATCCCGGTCCGCGCCACGATCTCGCGCTGGATGAACCCGGCCAGCGCCTCGCCCACGGTGGACGACGTGCCGTTGCCCGTCCCGAAGTGGAACGTCGCCACGCCGGACGCGAGCGGCGAGGAGTTGCGGTCCGAGTGCAGCGACAGGATCAGGTCCGCGCCCGCCTCGTTGGCGAACCGGGCCCGCTCCCCCTCGTCCGGGTTGTGGTTCGGCCCGCGGGTGAGCAGGGCCTCCATGCCGGTGGCGGCCATCTTGCCCTCGAGGAGCCTGGCCAGGTCGAGCATGAGGTCGGCCTCGGACACGCCGTCGACCACGACACCGCGGTCCTCGCCGCCGTGACCGGGGTCGATGATGATCCGCTTGCCGGACAGCCGGGGCCCGGCCCGCCGCACCCGCTCCTGCTCGCGCAGGAACACCGGCCGGCCGCCGCGCACCTTCGGCTGGAGCTGCCGCAGCGCGCGGACCGTGTCGGGACCGCACATGCCGTCGACGATCAGGCCGTAGTCGCGCTGGAAGCTCCGCAGGGCCTGCTCGGTCTGCTGGCCGAACTCGCCGTTCGGGCGTCCCGCGTCGTACCCGAGTTCCAGCAGGCGCTCCTGCAGCGCGAACACGTCGTCACCGGTGACCGGCTGCGCCATGAGGAAGGCGAGCGGGCGGTCGCCGAGCCGGTAGGTCGCGTCGCGCAGCGCGCGGTAGGTGGCCGGGCCGACGACACCGTCGGTGATGAGACCCCGCTGCTGCTGGAACGCGCGCACCGCGTGCTCGACCGGCAGGTCGAACACCTGGGACGGCTGCGGGTCGGACAGCAGGCCGAGCTTCGTCAGCGTTGCCCTGACCTCGGCGACGTCCGGACCGAAATCCCCGCGGCGGAGTAGCAGCATGCACCCCTCGCTCACTAAGGCGTCGACATCCGTCGACGCGAACTTGACGCCCTATTGTGCCTTGCTCGCGCCGATGGCACGGATGGGGCTACGGGGAGTGCTGACCAGTCCACAAACGAGTGACCCGCCCGCCTCTGCGAAAGGCGGACGGGTCACCGGGAGCGTTGCGCTCAGAGCACGTCGGACAGGTCGTTGAGCAGCGCGGCCTTCGGCTTGGCGCCCACGATCTGCTTGACCGGCCGGCCGCCCTGGAACAGGATCATGGTCGGCACCGACATGATCTGGTAGTCCCGGGCGATCGACGGGTTGGCGTCGATGTCGAGCTTCGCGACGGTGATCTTCTCGGAGTGCTCGGCGGCGATCTCCTCGAGCACCGGGGCGACCATCTTGCACGGACCGCACCAGGTCGCCCAGAAGTCGACCAGGACCGGCTTGTCGCTGGCCAGGACGTCATCGGTGAACGTCTGCGCGGACGTGACCACGGTGGAGCCTGCCATGTTGATCTCTCCTCGGGGATGTGGGTTCAGCTGGTGGTGACGGGCTCGCTGTAGCCGCCGCCGACGTGCTCGGCGGTGACCGCGGCCTCCGTGGTCCCGTGTTCGGCGAGCCAGCGCTCCGCGTCGATCGCGGCGGCGCAGCCCGACCCGGCGGCGGTGATCGCCTGGCGGTAGGTGTGGTCGACGAGGTCGCCCGCGGCGAACACGCCGTCCACGTTCGTGTGAGTCGTGCGGCCGATCACCTGGACGTAACCCTCGCCGTCCAGCTCGACCTGGCCCTTGACCAGTTCGCTGCGCGGGTCGTGCCCGATGGCGAGGAAGAACCCGGTGAACGCGTGCTCGCTCACCTCACCGGTCCGGGTGTCGCGCGTCTTCACCGCGGACACCGAGCCCTCGCCGGTCACCTCGACGACCTCGGCGTTGAGCAGCCACTTGATCTTCTCGTTGCTCCGCGCGCGCTCCAGCATGATCTTGGAGGCGCGGAACTCCTCGCGGCGGTGGATGATCGTGACGCTCCGGGCGAACTTGGTGAGGAACGTGGCCTCCTCCATCGCCGAGTCGCCGCCGCCGACCACCGCGATGTCCTGGTCCCGGAAGAAGAAGCCGTCGCAGGTCGCGCAGGACGACACGCCGCGCCCCAGCAGCTCCTGCTCACCGGGGACGTGCAGGTAGCGGGCCGCCGCGCCCATCGCGAGGATCACCGCGCGGGCGGCGTACCGCTTGCCGTTGGCCGTGACGTACTTCACCGGTCCGTCGAGCTCCAGCGCCTCGACGTCCTCCGCGCGCAGCTCGGCGCCGAAGCGCTTGGCCTGCTCCCGCATCTGCTCCATGAGGTCGGGGCCCATGATGCCGTCGCGGAAACCGGGGTAGTTCTCGACTTCGGTCGTGGTCATCAGCGCGCCGCCGTACTGCGAGCCCTCGAACACCAGCGGTTCGAGCTGGGCACGCGCCGCGTAGACCCCCGCGGTGTACCCGGCGGGCCCCGATCCCACGACGATCAGGTTCCGAACGTCCGACACCCTCGACCTCCGTTAGTCGCTCCCGGACCTGGATCACCCGGCCCGGCACTTCGCACAACGGATCGTAGGGCGCGGTAATTCCGCCCCTTCCCGGTGAGCTGGGCTACCCGCCCCGCTACGGCTGGATGGTGCTGTTCGCCAGTACTCCGTCCGGGTTGTCCGGGCCGCACGTCCGGGGGTCCACGACCACGATCCGGTACGCGCCGGGCGTCCCGCCGGGCAGGATCGCCATCACGGCCGGCTTGTCGTCCAGCGTGATCGGGCTCACGCCGAGCGGCTTGCCCGCGGTGATGTTCGCGCCGCGCAGGCAGTCGGCGAGCTGCTCCTGGTTCTCCAGGGGGCCGTAGTTCTGGGCCTTGAGCACGTCGCCGAACACCGGGCCGAAGTTCTCGCCGCGCACGGCGGGCATCCGGTCGCCGCCCGGCGGCTGCGCGGTGGCGCTGACCGGGGCGTTCGTCGTCGGGCCCGGCTGGGCGAAGCCGCCGTCGGCGGTGGTGTCCCGGGGGATCGCGACCACGGCGACGCCGACCGCCACGGCGGCCGTCGCGAGCAGTCCCACGCCCCAGCCGAGGCGCTTGGCGCGGCGGGCCTTGGCCTGCGCGAAGTCGATCACGGGGGCGGTGGGGCGGGCCTCCTCGGCCAGGGCCGCGTCGATCCGCTCGGCCACGTCGCGCGGCATGGGGATCGGGGGCAGGTCGCGCAGGTCCGCGAGCGTGGCGTCGAGGGCGGCCAGGATCTCGCGGGCCTCGGGGTCGTTCTCGACCAGCGGCCGCAGCTCGGCCTCGGTCCGCGGGTCCAACGCCCCCGCGTGCAGATCAGCCAGCAGGTCGACGGACCACGGCGGCCCCGAACGCCGCACATTGCCGGTCATCGTTCCTCCAACTGACGTCCCTGTTGCACCTGCACATCGTTCACTGGGACGTTCGCATCTGCACCCTGGTTCCGGAGGTGCCCCAGAACTTTGGCGAGCTTGGCCCGCCCGCGGGCGCACCTCGACTTCACGGTGCCCTCCGCGATGCCCAGGAGCTGCGCCGTCTCGGCCACCGAGTAGCCCTCCACGTCGACCAGCACGATCGGGGCGCGCTGCTCCTCCGGCAGCTCGTTGAGGGCCGCCTGGACCACCAGCCGGGTCTCCCGCTCCGCCATCGCGTCCCGGGGCGCCACCGGTTCGCCGGGGCCCGCCTCGGGCAGCGGGACGGTCGGCCTGGTTTGTCGCCTGCGCATCCGGTCGAGGCAGGCGTTGACGACTATTCGGTGCAGCCAGGTGGTGACCTGCGACTCCGCCCGGAAGCTCGCCGCCGCCCGGAACGCCGAGATGAACGCCTCCTGCAACGCGTCCGCGGCCTCCTCCGGGTCGCGCAGGGTGCGCAGCGCCACGGCCCACATGCGGTCCCGGTGCCTGCGCACGAGCTCGGCGAAGGCGTGCGGGTCCCCCGCGGCGTGCGCCGTGATGAGGTCTGCGTCCGAGCTGGCTGCGGCGGTCACGCGGGGAGCCTATCGGTCGTGGGCAACCCCACGGCGATCACCTGTACGGGCGAGTGCCGGTAGGTCCGACCCCCGCCCGTGACAACCGCGCGTCACGACGTCGCCCGTTCGACGCGCCGGCGACGACGCCATTCGTAGTGGTGGCCTACTGGGCGCGGGTGTAGACGAGTTCCGCGATCTCGGAGCGGTTGTTCTTGCCGCTGCCGCCCAGCTTCGTGATCCAGACCAGCAGGTGCTGGGTCGGCTCGTGGTCGGCCACCTGGATCTGGGTCTGGCCCGCCGACAGGGTCGCGGTCGCGATGACCTTCGTCTCCTCCAGCGGCGCATTCGGCGCGCCCGCGACCCGGATCTCCACCACGGTGCCCTCGCTGGGCGAGGTGATGGTGACCGAGGACAGCTTCACCGGCTCGGCGAAGCTCGCCATCAGGCCGACACCCGGCTTGAGCGCCGGGAACGGCTCGAAGTAGTTCTCGGTCTGCCACACCGTCGTGGGGTTGCCGTCCGCGGCCCGGCTCGCCCGGTTGGCGTTGTCGGGCTGGTTGGTCACGTCGTACACGCCGATCGACGCGGGCTGCACGGGACCGGCGGGCTGGGGCGCCGGCGGCGCGGGCTGGCCGCTCTGCCCCGGCGCGGTGGACTGGCCGATCACGACCGTCGGCCCGCCGCCGCCCGACGGCTCGTCGCTGAAGAAGTTGACGATCTGCACGCCGAGCCAGACCACCACGGCCAGCGTCGCCACCGCCAGCACGGCGACGCTGATCATGAGCTTGCGCTTGTGCTCCTTGTCGCGGACCGGGCGCTGCGTGGTCCACACCGCGCCGTCGTCCGCCGCGTCGGGCACCGGCTCGATCAGCGCGGTCTGCGCCTCGGACCGGGCGATCTGGTCCAGCACCTGCAGGATCGCGGCGCTGGTCCGGATGCCGCCGACGCTGGTGTCCTCCAGGCTGCGCACGGCGACCGACGACAGCTCGTGCGGCACGTACGGGCGCAGCGCGCTCGGCGCGAGCACCGAGCCGTCCGGCCCCGTCGGCGCGACCGGCACGCCCTCCGGGCCGTTCGGCAGCGCCCACTTGCCGGTGAGCAGCAGGTACAGGATCGCGCCGAGGCCCTTGACGTCGTCCCGGGCGATCGCGTCCGGCCTCGGCCCGGGGAACGCGAGCCGCAGCCGGCCGTCCGACGTCACCCGGATGCGCTGCGGGTGGTCCGCGCCGAGCACGAGGCCCGCGTGGTGCGCGCCCTCGATCGCCGCGCCCAGCGGCTCCAGCAGCCGCGTCGCCGAGCCCGCGGGCAGCGGGCCCTCGGCGACCAGGTCCAGCAGGTCGGTGCCCTGCGTCCACTCGGCGACGATCACGGCGAGGATGCCCTCGTCCAGCCGGATCCCGGCGCCGGGGGTCAGCACGTCGATCACCCGGGCGACGCCCGGGTGGGTGAAGCTGGAGGCGTGCATCGCGCGTTCGGCGGTCCGCTTGGCCCGCGCGGCCGCCGCGTGGTCGGCCGGGTTGCCCACCAGCACGGTCAGCGCCACGTCCCGGTTGAGCTGGCCGTCCCTGGCCCGCCACAGGTGCGCGTCGCACCGGCGGTCCACCCCGGACCGGGCCAGCAACCGGTACCGGCCGTCGCCGATCACCCCGCCGGGCACCAGCGAGGTGTTCTGGATCGGACCGCTGCTCACGGGGCCGAGGGTACGTGACCGCGTGGTGTCACAGGGGTCATCGACGGCCCACCAAACGACTGATCTTGGCGACCGCGGGCCTCACTTCCGGCACCCGGAACAGGGCCAGCAGCAGGAAGCTCAGCGGCAGGCCGACGAGCGCCTGGATCACGACCTCCACCCAGGCGGCCACCACGCGGGACTCGATTCCCACCCCGTGGACGGCGAGCCACGCCAGCCCGGTCGCCGCCGCGAACGCGATCGCGGACGCCACGACCGTGAGGCAGATGGTCCACGCGGTGTACCCGGTGCGCAGCCGGCCGAGCCGCAGCCGCAGCCAGAGCTGGCCGACCAGCGCGCCGACGACGAAGCTCAGCGACATGGCGATCGACACGGCGACCGCCAGCTTGTCCGGCGGGGAGACCGCCAGGAACCCGTAGAGCAGCCCGATCCGGACCACCACGATGATCCCCTGGATGATCGTCGGCGTCCGGGCGTCCTTCAACGCGTAGAAGACCCGCAGCTGGAGCAGGGTGATCGCGTAGGGCACCAGGCCGAACGCCGACAGCGCGAGCGCCGTGCCGATCTCCTCGCCGCCGCCGAGGCCGGACCGGCCGAACGAGAACAGGGCCAGGCCGATCGACACCCCGGACACCGTCATCAGCGCGCTGAACGGCATCAGCAGGATCGACGACATCCGGTTGCCGAACGCCAGGTCGCCCACCAGGGCGTTGGTGTCGTGCGCCGCCGCCGCGCGGCTCATCTTCGGCATGAGCGCGGTCAGCAGCGACACGCCCAGCACCCCGTAGGGCACCTGGGCGATCAGCCACTGCATGTTGTAGACCGTGATCGCGCCGCTGTCGTGCGTCGCGACCTTGGTCAGCACCACCATGCTGACGAACCCGAGCGCCACGTACAGCAGCACCCAGAACGCGAGGCCGCCGAACTCCGACAGCCGCCGGTCCCAGCCCCACCGCCAGCGGAACCGGAACCCGGTCCGCCGCAGCGCGGGCACCAGCACGGACGCCTGGACCGCCACGCCGAGCATCGTGCCGAGGCCGAGGACGAGCAGCTTCGGCTCGCCCATCCGCACCGGGTCGAGGGAGATCTCGCCCGGCATGAGCCAGTACACGACCAGCGTGATGATCACGACGAGGTTGTTGAGCACCGGCGCCCACGTGGGCAGGCCGAACACGTGCCTGGTGTTGAGGATCGCGCCGATCAGCGCGGACAGCCCGTAGAACACGATGCCGGGCAGCACCAGGTAGGCGAAAGCGGTGACCAGCTCGGGGTTCGCGTCGGACGAGTCGATGAACAGCCCGGTCAGCAGCGGCGCGCAGGCGATCGCGATGATCGTGCCGACGCCCAGGACCACCGCCGACATGGTGATCATCCACTGGGCGTACGACTCGCCGTTGTCGCCGTCCTCCTTCTCGGCGCGCACCAGCAGCGGGATGGCCACGCTGGTCAGCACGCCGCCGAGCAGCAGCTCGTTGATCATCGTCGGGAGCGTGGTCGCGACCTGGTAGGAGTCGTTGAGCACATCGACGCCGACGATCGTGATCAGCAGCAGCTTGGACAGCAGCCCGGAGGCGCGGCTGACGATCGTGGCGATGGCCATCGAGCCGCTGGCGCGCGCCAGCGACGGGCCGCCCTGCGGCTGCTGCTCCTGCGTCACCGTGGTTGTTCCGCTCAACTCGCGTTCGACCTCTCCGGGGGCGTGACCGCGCTCGCGTCGTCCGGCACCTGCGCCGCGGCGGCCCGCGACGCGCGGACCCGGCGGTAGATCCGCCGCGCGGACAGCAGCACCAGCGCGGCGCCGGCCAGGCCGGTGATCACGACGGTGATCGTCCCGTACGCGGACGACGACACCTCCAGCCGGGCCCGTTGGCCCAGCTCGACGCCGCTGGTCGTGACCAGGCGGACGTGCACCGGGAAGCGCCCGGACCGCTGCACCTCCACCGGCACCCGCACCAGGCGGTCGCCGCGCGCGGGCAGCTCGATGTCGGACAGGTCCTTGGCCACGATGCCCGGCGTGTCCTCGATCACGATCCGCACCGTGATCCGCACGTCGAGCCGGTTCTTGATGGACAGCGGGATGGGGCTGTCGCCGGAGCCGAGCAGGATCGGGCTGTTCGGCTCGGTCACCGTGACCTGGTCGCGCAGCCCGTCGATCTGGTCGCGGGCCACCGTCAACGCGGCGCGCGCCCCGTCCTCGTTGCCCCGCCACGCGCCCGACACGGCACGCAGCAGGCTCATCCGCAGCGGGTCGATCAGGTCGCCCGGCGCGGCGGACGCCGCGTCCGGTTGGCTCATCGACTCCGCGAGCTGCTGGAGCCCGCCCCACGACTCGGACACCGACGCGGTGACCGCGGGCGGCACCTCGCGCGCGCCCGCCTCGACCGGGTAGCTCAGCGCCGCGGTCTGCTCCGGAGGGGCGGCGAGCAGCGACTCCAGCCCGACGGCGGTCGCGAAGTTGCCCGCGACCAGGGACTTCGCCGTGCGCAGCAACGTGTCGACCTCGCCGGTCGGCGCGTTCCACCGGCGCGGCGGCGCGACGACCACGTGCTGCCCGGTGCTCTGGAAACCCGCCCGGAACGTGAGCGCGGCCAGCGCGTTCTGCACCGACACCGGCCGGGTCTCGCTGGGCGTGGTCACGCCCGCGACCGGCCGCGTGGTCGCGGCGCCCTGCAACGCGTCGGAGACCATGCCGTCGATGCGCACGGCGGTGACCGGCGTGCCCTCGGCCTGGTCGAACCGGACCGGCCCGGTGCCGGGCGTGCCCGCGACGGCCGACTGGTCCAGCACCAGCGAGGTGACCCCGCGCCGGGTCAGGTCCGACAGCGCCTGCTGGTCGAGCACGCCGTCGTCGGGCCAGGTCAGGCCCTGGGTCGGCTGCACGCCGAGGATCTGGCGGACCACCTCCGCGCCGCCGAGCGCGAGTTCGCCCAGACCGGTGAGCTGGGCGCGTGACAGCGCCACGAGGTCGGCGTCCGCGTCGGGCAGCGCGATCACGCACCGCCCGGCGACCAGCAGGCGCAGCCGGTCGAGCCACAGCTCCGCGCCGCTGCGGCCCTTGCCCTCGCCCTTGCCGCGCACCTCGTAGCCGCGGGTCATCGCGTCCACCGTGCGCAGCAGGTCCGGGTCGACGGCCAGGCACACCCCGGCCGCCAACGGGCTCGCCAGCGCCGACTCGTAGGCCATGAGCAGGCCGTACAGCCGGCCACCCATGGACACGGAGCCGGCCAGGTCGTCGTCGGTGAGCACGGTCGGCGAGGTGGAGACCACGCGCGGCCGGTCGGCCAGCGGCCACAGCAGGGTGAGCTTGGCCGGGTTGTCGGGCGGCGTCGGCGCCTCGCCGCCGGGCATCGCGAGCACGGGCAGCAGGGTGCTCAGCGCGGCCAGCCGGGCGCGCCCGCCGAAGTCGGGGACGCCGTTGATGTTCGCCAGGATCGGGTAGATGCCCGGCTCGGTGATCCGCAACGAGGTCGGGCCGTTGCCCCGCAGCGGCACGGTCAGCTCGAACGGCTTCGACTCGTTCTGCTCCAGCCGGTCGGCGACCGGGGTGAAGTTGGGCTGCACGAGTTCGGCGTCGGTCGGCTCGCGCAGCGCCTTGCGGACCTCTTCCTCGGTGGTCAGCGCCTCGCCGCGCTCCAGGCGCAGCTCGATGTCCTCGATCGGCCGGTCGCCGACGTTGACCACCTTGCCGGAGATGGTGACGGAGTCGGGACCGTCGGACGTGATCACCCGCGGGGTCATCACCTCGACGTCCAGGCGCAGCCACACCTGCGACTGCTGGCCGGGCTGGCTGGACAACGCCCTGGTGGCCCACACCTGGGTCGCGGGCGCCGGTCGGATGGGCAGCCGCCCGTTGTCGCCGGGCGCCGCGGGGGCCGCGGACGCCGTCGTCACGACCAGGATCCCCGCCGCCGCGAGTGCGGACAGCAGTCGCTTCACGCCGACTCCGCTCCGTCCGTCTGGTACTCGGCGAGCAGTTCGGCGGCTCGGCGCACCAGTCGACGCTCGTCCGCGTAGGCGAGCCGGTCGTCCAGTTCGCCCAGGGGCACCCACGCCACCTCGGTGACCTCCACGTCTTCGTCGGAAAGCTCGCCACCCACCGCCTCCAGCAGGAAGTGGTGGACGGTCTTGTGCACCCGCCGGTCCTCGGCGACGAACCAGTAGTCGATCGAGCCGAGGGGGCGGAGCACCCTGCTATGAATACCCGTCTCCTCGGCGACCTCGCGCACCGCGGTCTGTTCCGCGGTCTCCCCGGCCTCGATGTGGCCCTTGGGCAGCGACCACAGCAGCCGGCCGCGGCGGTCCAGCCGCCCGATGATCGCGGCGACGTGCTGCTCGAAGTCCAGCACGAGCCCGCCCGCGGACGTCTCGTCGACCGTCTTCAGCCGGCGACCGCGGCGCCGGGTCCGGCGCCTCGGCTTGGGACCGCCGGAGCGACCGGACGACTGGGGCATGCTCTGATGGTAGTGGCGACCAGCGATTACGGGACGTGGCCAGGGTGTTGCCGCCCGTGATCGACATCGGGTGGTCCCCTGTGGACAACTCGTTCTGCCGGCGTGGTCGCGCCCAGTACCCTGGCTCCCCGTGTCCGGACCACTCGCACCCACCGCCACTTCTCCTGGGCAGGACAATGCCGTGGTGGAACAGCTCAGCGCCCTCCCCGTCGCCGAGGAACTGGCCGCCCGCTTCGCCGCCGCGGGCCACCGCCTGTACCTGGTGGGCGGCAGCGTGCGCGACGCCGTGCTCGGGCGGCTGTCCGGCGACCTCGACTTCACCACCGACGCGCGCCCGCCGCGGATCCTGTCCCTGCTCAAGGGCTGGGCGGACGCGATCTGGGACACCGGCATCGCGTTCGGCACGGTCGGCGCGACCAAGTACGGGCAGACGGTCGAGATCACCACGTTCCGCGCGGACACCTACGACGGCGTGACCCGCAACCCCGAGGTGACCTTCGGCGACACCGTCGAGGGCGACCTGGTCCGCCGCGACTTCACGGTCAACGCGATGGCCTACGACGTGGTGAACCGGCAGCTCATCGACCCGACCGGCGGCCGCGAGGCGCTGCGGGCGAAGGTGCTGGACACCCCCGCGACCCCGCAGGAGTCGTTCTCCGACGACCCGCTGCGGATGCTGCGCGCGGCCCGGTTCGTCTCCCAGCTCGGCTTCACCGTCGCGCCGCGCGTGCTCGACGCCATGGCGGCCATGGCCGGCGAGCTGACCCGCATCACCGCGGAACGGGTGCAGGTCGAGCTGTCCAAGCTGCTCACCGGCGCGCACCCCCGCGCGGGCGTCGAGCTGATGGTCGAGGCCCGGCTCGCCGACGTGGTGCTGCCCGAGCTGCCCGCGATGAAGCTGGAGATCGACGAGCACCACCAGCACAAGGACGTCTACCACCACTCGCTGGTCGTGCTCGACCAGGCCGTCGACCTGGAGGGCGACACCGGGCCGGACCTGGTGCTGCGGCTGGCCGCGCTGCTGCACGACGTGGGCAAGCCGGACACGCGGCGGTTCGAGGAGGGCGGCGGGGTGTCGTTCCACCACCACGAGGTGGTCGGGGCGAAGATGGTCCGCAAGCGTTTGCGCGCGTTGAAGTACTCGAAGGAGGTCGTCGAGGACGTCGCCCAGCTCGTGTACCTCCACCTGCGCTTCCACGGCTACGGCAGCGGCGGGTGGACCGACTCGGCGGTGCGCCGGTACGTCACCGACGCGGGTCACCTGCTGCCCCGCCTGCACAAGCTGGTCCGCGCCGATTGCACGACGCGCAACCGGCGCAAGGCCAACGCGTTGCAGCGCACCTACGACGACCTGGAGCGCCGCATCGAGCGGATCGCCGCCGAGGAGGACCTCAAGCGCGTCCGGCCCGACCTCGACGGCAACGAGATCATGCGGCTGCTGGGCCTGCCGCCGGGGCCGCTGGTCGGCAAGGCGTGGAAGTTCCTCAAGGAGCTGCGGCTGGACCGAGGTCCGCTCGACCACGACGAGGCGGTCGCGGAGCTGCTCGCGTGGGCGCGCGCGGAGGGCGTCCGGCCACCGGGTGACTAACACCAAGTGACCAATCTCGGGCTTTCGGCTTGGCCAGTGACAGGCCGTTGCGACACCATGACTGTGTGCGTCGAACGCGCACTGGGGGTGGTGTCGCATGAACGCTTGGGGACTGTCCGAGGGGGGCGCCCGGGCACAGGGCCTGGACGGGCTGGACGATCGGCAGCGGGCCGTGCTCCGCTGCCTGGCCAGGGGGCTCGCCGACCACGAGATAGCGCGGGTGCTGGCGCTGAGCCAGCAGCAGGTGGGCGCGGTGGTGTCGGAGATCCTGCGGGCGCTGAACCTGCGCGACCGGATGGCCGCGGTGGTCTACGCGCACGAGACGGGCATCATCCGCCTGCCCCTGCCGCGCTGAGGGCGGCCGACCGCCTGGCCAGCGCCAGGTAGCCGACCAGGCCGAGCAGGTAGGTCACCGTGGCGGCGACCAGCAGGCCGGGCGACCGGCCGTCGAGCGGGACCACGGCCGCCGCGGCGGTGACGGCCGCCACCTGGGTGGCGTTGAACAGCGTGTCGTACAGGGCGAACACCCGGCCGCGGACCTCGTCGCCGATGTCGCCCTGCACGGCCGCGTCCACGCACAGCTTCACCACCTGGCCCGCGAACGTGAGCACGAAGGACGCGACCAGCGTGGTGGGCAGCAGCATCGGCAGGCCCAGGCCGAGCTGGGTGACCGCGGCCAGCAGCAGCGCGCCGCAGATCGCACCGCGCCGGCCGAGCACGTCCACGACCCGGTCGGTGACCAGGCCCGCGACCAGGATGCCCGCGCCGCCCGCGACGGCGACCTCGCCGAGCCCCGCCATGCCCGCCCGGAACGGCCCGAAGTCGGTGAACGTGGTGCGCATCAGCAGCAGCGTGAGCAGCAACGACGCGCCGAACGCGGCCCGGTGGGCGAGCAGCGCAAGCAGCGCGGCGGCGACGGCGGGCGCGCGCCAGGCGGCCCGCGCGCCGTCCAGCAGGCCCAGGGCGACCGCGGTCAGCGTGCGGCTGGGCTCGTCCACCTCGTCGGGCCCGAGCGCGCCACGGGCGAAGCGGGACGCCAGGAAGGCGGCGGCCAGCGAACCGAGCACGGCGAACGTCGTGGTCCACGCCGAGCCGTCGTCGTCGGCGCCCAGCACCGACCGCAGGCCCACCGCGCACCCCGCGCCGAGCACGGCGGTCAGCGCGCCGAGCGTGGTGACGAACGCGTTCGCCTCGACCAGGTGGTCGGCGTCGACCACGTGCGGCAGGGACGCGGACAGGCCGGAGCCGACGAACCGGCTGACCCCGGTGACGAACAACGCCGAGGCGTACAGCGGCAGGCCGTCCAGCCCCAGCCCGACGGCCACCGCGGTGAGCAGGATGAAGACGGCGCGCGTGAGGTTCGCCACCACCAGCACCCGGCGGCGGTCCCACCGGTCCAGCAGGGCGCCCGCGAACGGGCCGACCACGGAGTACGGGAGCAGCAGCACGGCGAACCCGGCCGCGACGGCGAGCGGGTCCGCGTGGCGCTCGGGGTTGAACAGGACCGCGCCCGCGAGACCGGCCTGGAACAGGCCGTCGCCCCACTGGGCCGCGAGCCGGGTAGCCAGCAACCGGCGGAAACCCGCCACCGCGAGGAGCTTGCGGACACCGAGGTGGTGCTTCGCCGCGGTGCTGCCGGCAGTGGTCACGGGACGAGCCTATGCCCCCGGCCGCGGGAACCACGAAGGCCGGACCCCGCGTGGGGTCCGGCCTCCCTGGTGCCAGGCGCCCGGTCGCCTCTCGGCGGGTGGCGCTGCGCGGCTCCAGCCGGACGGTATTCCGCGCAGGCTTTCAAGTGGGCCCGGGGGACTCGATGGCGCCTGACGTGTACTGCAACGAACACGGTAACCCGGATGTTCCCCCGCGGCCGAGGCGTCGTGTCGCCTTGGTCACGGCCGTTGTCTGGGATCATGCGTGGTGTGCGCCCTGATGCCGATGTCGAACCGGGTTCCCTGCTGGTCGCGGCACCGACTCTGACCGACCCCAACTTCCGCCGGACGGTGGTCTACGTCATCGACCACCGGGAGGAGGGCAGCCTCGGGGTGGTGCTGAACCGCCCCAGCGAGGTCGCGGTGCACGACGTGCTGCCCGCGTGGGGTCCGCACGTCAGCCGCCCGCAGGCCGTCTACATCGGCGGGCCGGTGGAGCAGAAGACGGCGTTGTGCCTGGCCGCGCTGCGCACCGGCGAGGACCTGGCGTCACTCGAAGGTGTGGTTGGCGTCCACGGTCCGGTGGCGTTGGTCGACCTCGACGCCGACCCGGACGTGCTGGTGGCGAAGGTGCGCGGGATGCGCGTGTTCGCCGGGTACTCCGGATGGGGCGAGGGCCAGTTGGGCGGCGAGATCGGCCGCGGCGACTGGATCGTGGTGAAGGGCCTGCCCGACGACGTGCTCACCCCGCCGAACGTCGACCTGTGGGGCCGCGTGCTGCGCCGCCAGGGCATGCCGACGGCGCTGCTCGCCACGTTCCCGGTCGACATCCGCCGGAACTGACCCGGCGGGACCGGCGTCAGGCGCGGGTCAGCACGCCGCAGCCGCCGCCGGCGCACGCGCACCCGCCGCAGCCCGCCGGGACCGGCTCGGGCATCGCCTCGGCGGCCCGGTGCCCCAGCACGCCGCCCGCGGTCGCGACGGCCACGCTGCCGACCAGCCCGATCAGGCCGATGACCAGCGCGGACGCCGGGTTGACGGCCGACGCGGCGGCGGCCACGACGGCGATCGCGCCCGCCGTCATGTTCGGCACGCCGGCGATCCTGTTGGCCAGCGCGAACGCCTCGTCGTCGCGCAGCGCGGCCTTGGTGCGCACGCCGAAGAACCGGTTGCGGTGCAGTCGGCCCCGCACGCCGAGGAAGCCGATCGTCGCGAACGCGACCCCGATCACACCCAGCACCACAGGCAGCACGATGTTCACACCGACGAGGGTAGGCCGGTGCTTCGATCTTGGTCGAACCAGGCCCGGCTTCACCCGAAGGTGTCCTTACGCACGGGTCGGCGCGGTCGGGAAGCTCGGACCATGCGAATTCGATCTTGCCTGGTCGGGTCGGTCGTCGCCGCCGTGCTCGTCACGGCCGCGCCCGCCGCCACGGCCGCGCCCGCGGTCCGCTTCCTCGGCCAGACCACGCTCCCGCACGCGATGGCGTTCGAGGGCACCACGGTCGGCGGCCTGTCCGGCGTCGACCGCGACCCGGTCACCGGCGGGTACGTCCTGATCAGCGACGACCGGTCGTACACGGCCCCGGCCCGCTTCTACACCGCCGAGGTGGACCTCGACGCCTCCGGCGCGCCCGACGTCCGCATCACCGGCACGCACGCGCTGCGCCACCCCGACGGGGGCACCTACTCCGCGCCGGCCGCGGCCGACGGCCGCACCGTCGACCCCGAGGAGATCCGCGTCGACCCGGTGACCGGGGACTACTGGTGGAGCCAGGAGGGCGAGCGGCCCGCGTCCGAAGGGGCGGTCGTGGTGCAGCCGTCCATCCAGCGGGCCGGCCGGGACGGCGCGTACGCCGGTTCCCTGCCGCTGCCGGCGAACTACGCGTTCACCCCGGGCCGCGGACCGCGCCGCAACCTCGCCCTGGAGGCGATCGCGTTCTCACCCGACGGCGCGCTGCTGACCAGCGTGGTCGAGGGTCCGCTGCTCCAGGACGGCGACCTGCCGACGGCGGACCGGGGCGCGTTCACCCGCCTCACCGTGCAGACCCGCGACGGCGCGGTCGTGCGCCAGCACGCCTACCCGCTGGAGCCGCTGTTCGCCGAGCCCGAGCCCGGACCGTGGGGCCCGGACACCGGCGTGCCCGCGATCCTGGCCGACCCGAAAGTCCCCGGCCGCTACTACGCGCTCGAGCGCACCTGGGTGCCCGGCGCCGACTACAAGGTCCGCCTCTTCCAGGTCGACCTCGCGGGCGCGACGGACGTGCGCGGCCGGGACGTCCTCGGCGACGACGTCCGCCCGGTCCGCAAGAGGCAGCTCGCCGACCTGCACGACTTCCCGCTGCCCGTGATCGACAACGTCGAGGGGCTCGCGTGGGGGCCGCGCCCGGCCTCCGGCGGGCGCACCCTGCTGCTGGTCAGCGACGACAACTTCGCGGCCGAGGAGTTCACCCGGTTCATCGCGCTTGCGCTGCGCTGATACCGTTGACGGCATGAGCAAGGCCCGCCTGCTCCTTAGCTAGCCGCGCGGGGCCCCGTCAACCGGGTCCGCGCGGCAACCCCTCACGCCCTTCCGCGGCTGGGGGGTTTCGTCATGTCAGGGGCAGGTACCGATGGAGAGGGACATCCCGATGAGCACGGACGCGGCGGACGCGACGCCCGCCTACCGCTACACCGCCGAGCTGGCCGGCGAGATCGAGCGGCGCTGGCAGCAGCACTGGGAGGAGCAGGGCACCTTCCACGCGCCGAACCCCGTCGGGCCGCTCCGGGGCGACGTGCCCGCCGACAAGCTGTTCGTGCAGGACATGTTCCCCTACCCCTCCGGCTCCGGCCTGCACGTCGGCCACCCGCTGGGCTTCATCGGCACCGACGTGTTCGCCCGGTACCACCGGATGAACGGCCGCAACGTGCTGCACACGATGGGCTTCGACGCGTTCGGTCTGCCCGCCGAGCAGTACGCCGTGCAGACCGGGCAGCACCCGCGCAAGACCACCGAGGACAACATCCAGACCTACCTGCGGCAGATCCGCAGGCTGGGCCTGGGCCACGACGAGCGCCGGCGCATCTCCACGATCGACCCGGACTACTACAAGTGGACCCAGTGGATCTTCCTGCAGATCTTCAACTCCTGGTACGACCCCGAGGCGGGCAAGGCCCGGCCGATCGCCGAGCTGGAGGCCCGGTACGCCTCGGGTGAGCGGCCCACGCCGGACAAGCCGTGGGCCGAGATGACCCGGGCCGAGCGGGAGAAGCTGCTGGGGCAGCACCGCCTGGTGTACCTGTCCGAGGCGCCGGTGAACTGGTGCCCCGGCCTGGGCACCGTGCTGGCGAACGAGGAGGTCACCGCGGACGGCCGCAGCGAGCGCGGCAACTTCCCGGTGTTCCGGCGCTCGCTGCGCCAGTGGATGATGCGGATCACCGCGTACTCCGACCGGCTGATCGACGACCTGGACCGGCTGGACTGGCCGGACAAGATCAAGGCGATGCAGCGCAACTGGATCGGGCGCTCGCACGGCGCCCGGGTCAAGTTCGCGGTGGCGGGCCACGACGGCGTCGACATCGAGGTGTTCACCACCCGGCCGGACACGCTGTTCGGCGCGACGTACATGGTGCTGGCGCCCGAGCACCCGCTGGTGGACGTGATCGCCTCCGCCGAGCAGGCGGACGCCGTCGCGGCCTACCGCGCCGAGGTGTCCCGCAAGTCCGAGCTGGACCGGCAGGAGAACAAGGAGAAGACCGGCGTCTTCACCGGCGCGCACGCGACGAACCCGGTCAACGGCGCGCGGATCCCGGTGTACGTCGCGGACTACGTGCTGATGGGCTACGGCACCGGCGCGATCATGGCGGTGCCCGGCCAGGACCAGCGCGACTGGGACTTCGCCAAGGCGTTCGACCTGCCGATCATCCGGACCGTGCAGCCGCCCGCGGACTTCGACGGCGAGGCGTACACGGGCGCCGGCCCGGCGGTGAACTCGAGCCACGAGAGCAGCGTCAGCCTGGACGGGCTGGACGTCGACGCGGCCAAGAAGAAGATCATCGCCTGGCTGGAGGAGCAGGGCCGGGGCGAGGGCACCGTGCAGTTCAAGCTGCGCGACTGGCTGTTCTCGCGGCAGCGGTACTGGGGCGAGCCGTTCCCGATCGTGTACGACGAGGACGGCACGCCGATCGCGGTGCCGGAGTCGATGCTGCCGATCGAGCTGCCGGACGTGGACGACTACTCGCCGCGGACGTTCGACCCGGAGGACGCGAACTCCGAGCCGTCCCCGCCGCTGTCGCGCGCCGAGGACTGGGTGACCGTCGAGCTGGACCTGGGCGACGGGCCGAAGCGCTACCGCCGCGAGACCAACACCATGCCCAACTGGGCGGGTTCGTGCTGGTACCAGCTGCGGTACGTGGACCCGACCGAGCCGGACCGGTTCGTCAACGCGGAGAACGAGCGCTACTGGCTGGGCCCGCGCCCGGCCGAGCACGGCGCGAACGACCCCGGCGGCGTCGACCTGTACATCGGCGGCGTGGAGCACGCCGTGCTGCACCTGCTGTACGCCCGGTTCTGGCAGAAGGTGCTGTTCGACCTGGGCCACGTGTCCGGTGACGAGCCGTACCGGCGGCTGTTCAACCAGGGCTACATCGAGGCGTACGCCTACACCGACGCGCGCGGCACGTACGTGCCCGCCGAGCGGGTGGAGGAGCGTGACGGCAGGTACTTCTTCGAGGGCGAGGAGGTGCGCCGCGAGTACGGCAAGATGGGCAAGAGCCTGAAGAACGTCGTCACGCCGGACGAGATGTGCGAGAAGTACGGCGCGGACACGTTCCGGCTGTACGAGATGTCGATGGGCCCGATGGACGTCTCGCGGCCGTGGGCGACCAAGGACGTCGTGGGCGCGCAGCGGTTCCTGCAGCGGCTGTGGCGCAACCTGGTCGACGAGACCACGGGCGAGCTGCGCGTCACCGACGTCGACCCCGGCGAGGAGACGCTGCGGGTGCTGCACAGGACGATCGCGGGCGTGCACGACGACTACGCGAACCTGCGCTACAACACCGCGGGCGCGAAGCTGATCGAGCTGAACAACCACGTCACCAAGCACTTCCCGGGCGGCGCGCCGCGCGTCGTGGCCGAACCGCTGGTGCTGATGCTGGCCCCGCTGAGCCCGCACGTCGCCGAGGAGCTGTGGGCCAGGCTGGGCCACACCGAGTCGCTGGCGCACGGCCCGTTCCCGACCGCGGCGGAGGAGTACCTGGTCGAGGACACGGTCGAGTACCCGATCCAGGTCAACGGCAAGGTGAAGGCGCGCGTGGTCGTGCCCGCCTCCGCGTCGTCGGACGAGGTGCGGGCGGCGGCGCTGGCCGACGCCAAGGTGGCCGAGCTGCTGAACGGCGGCACGCCGCGCAAGGTGATCGTGGTGCCGGGCCGGCTGGTCAACGTGGTGCTGTAGCGGGGTTCCTACGGACGGGGCAACTGGGCGGCCACTTCGGTCATCGCGTCGAGCAGGTCGGGCTCGACGCGCCCGGTCGCCGGTTCGGACTCGGCGATGGTGATCGTGGTGTCCCTGGTCTCCGACCAGTAGTGCTCGGCGGTGAACCGGATGTCCGGCAGGCCGACCACCGCGCCGCTGAGCGGCGTCACGTCGCCCGAGCCCGCGGTGTCGACGACCCGGTCGAACTGCCGCGCCTGGTTGCGGCCGGGGAACGTCACCCACACCACGGAGACCACGGCCGCGTTGCCGGCCTGGTCGGCGACGGCGAGCAGCAGGCGGTCCAGCGCGGTGCACGGCGTGCGCTCGAAGAACTCGCGCACCTGCCCGAACGAGTTGGCCGCGCAGTCCAGCTCCTGCCGCAGCGCCTGCTTGTCGATGCCGACGCCCAGGTGGCCCATCGCGCCCGCGGCGTCACCGCCCCGGGCCGCGCGCTTGGCGTCCCACTTGCGCACGCCGATGCTCTCCACCGGCGCCGCCGCGCCGCCGGCGCCACCCGCGCCCGAGTTCAGCGCCGCGCCGCCGGCCCCGCCCGCGCCCGCGAGGACGACGAGCACCGCGGCCACCAGCGCCACTCCCCCGGAACCCTTGTCCGAACCCTTCCGCGCCACCGTCCCCCCTCCCCGGGTCGTTCCCGCCGTGCGGCCCACCCATGCAACCCCGGCCGGGTGCCCCTGGTTGTGGCGCGGGGGTGAAAAGCGCTCGAACGGCCCAGCAGGTATGCCCGGACGTCGCACCTCACGGTTGCGGAGGGAAACCCATCTCGCCCAGGATCCGGTCCAGCATCGAGTCGAACATCGGCTCCGGGTTGGACACCGCGAACGGGAACCGGCCGAAGACCTCCAGGGCGACGTGGCCGTAGATGCGGACCCACGACTGCGTGATGTGGTAGACCGCGCTCAGCGACAGGACGTGCTCGTCCACCTCGACGCCGCGGTCGTTCACGGTCGCCAGCAGCACCCGCTGGAACGCCGCGAGGTCGGCGCGCAGGTTCGCCGGCACGTCGTCGTCCAGGTCGTCCGGCAGCGGGTGGCTCGCGATCAACCTGCCCGCGACCTCGAGGAACACCCGGCCGAACTGGTCGCCGACCCGGTCGCGGTCCTCCTCCGGGGCGCACGTGCCGAGCGTGCCCTCGGTGGACGCGAACACCAGCGTGAACTCCTGCGGGTGCGCCAGCGCCCAGCGGCGGAAGCCGCGGCACACCGCGTAGACCTGCGCGCTGACGTCGTCCTCGGCGATGGCGGCGAGGTCCGCGTTCAGCTCCGCGGCGAGGTCGGTGCAGATGTCCTCGGCGAGCCGGCGGAGCAGGTCCTCGCGCGAGTCGTAGTACCGGTACAGGGCCGGGGCGGTGATGCCGAGTTCGCGTGCGATGGCACGCAGAGTCACGGCGTCCCGGCCGTGCTCCACGAGCAGGGCGCGGGCCTGTCGCCGGATGTCACGCTCAGTCTCAGCGCGTAGCCGTTCGCGGCGAGTGGCCTCGGTCATATGTCACCCAATCAGGTTGTAAACGCCGTTCACCGGGGTATAACTTCGGGACAGGTTTGGTGAACGGTGTTTACAGAATTGACGCCCTTCACGCAACGGTAACCCACCCAGCCTGGGAGGACGCGTGTTCGCGAAGTGGGGATCGCTGGCGTACCGCCGCAGGTGGGTGGTGCTGATCGCGACGGTGGTCCTCGCGGTCGCCGGGGGCATCTGGGGCCTCGGCGTGTTCGACCGGCTGAGCCAGGGCGGCTACGAGGCGCCGGACAGCGAGGCCGCGCGGGCGAACCAGGTGGCGCAGGACGCGTTCGGCCGGCAGGGCGGTGACGTCCTGGTGGTGTACGACACCACCGACCCGGCCCGGTTGCAGCAGATCGCGGGCGAGCTGTCCGGCCTGCCGACCGACGCCGTGCTGCAGGTGCAGCCGCCGTACCCGTCGCCGGAGAGCGGCAAGTCGCTCGTGGTGATCACGCTGCGCTCGGGCGACTCCAACACGCAGCTCAAGCAGTACGAGCAGATCGCCGACCGGCTCGCGGTCGACGGGGTGGGCTCGCAGGTCGGCGGCTTGGTGCCGACCCAGAAGGCGATCAGCGACATGTCCGCCTCCGACCTCACCAAGGCCGAGGCGATCTCCCTGCCGATCGTGCTGGTGCTGCTCGTCGTCATCTTCGGCGGCCTGGTCGCCGCGTCGCTGCCGGTGCTGGTCGGCGGTCTCGCCATCGCCGGCTCACTGGGCGTGCTGCACGCGGTCTCGCTGGTCGCCGACGTGAACTCGTTCGCGGTGAACGTGGCCAGCCTGCTCGGCCTCGGCATGGCGATCGACTACGGGCTGTTCATGGTCGGCCGGTTCCGCGAGGAGCTGGCCGCGGGCCGCGCCACGCCGGACGCCGTGCGCCGCACCGTCATGTCCGCCGGGCGCACCGTGCTGTTCTCGGCGACCCTGCTGGTGATCGCGCTCGCCGGCCTCCTGCTGTTCCCGCACGGGTTCCTGAAGTCCCTGAGCTACGGCGGCATGTCGGCGGTGGCGATCGCGGCGGCCGTGTCGCTGACCCTGCTGCCCGCGCTGCTGGCCGTCCTCGGCCACCGCGTGGACAAGCTCGCGATGCCGTGGCGCAAGGACAAGGTGCCGTCCGAGGCGGGCTGGCGCCGGCTCGCCGGCCGCGTGATGAAGCGCCCGGTGCTGGTCGCGCTGCCGATCGTGCTGGTGCTGCTCGCGCTCGGCTCGCCGTTCCTGGGCGTGAAGTTCGGCGAGGTCACCGAGAAGGTGCTGCCCGAGGGCAACCCCGCGCGGGTCGCCGCCGAGACGGTCAACCGGGACTTCGCCGCGCTGTCCAACTCCGGCTTCAAGATCGTGGTCACCGGCGACCCGTCGCCCGCCGAGGTGCAGGCGTTCGCCGGCGAGGTGGCCGCGGTGCCCGGCGTCGGCGAGGCGCAGGTCGTGCCGCAGCCCGCCAACGGCGTGTGGCTGGTCAACGCCGGGCTGGACCAGGACGCGTTGAGCGACGAGTCGAAGCAGGCGCTGCGGGACGTGCGGGCGCTGGACGGCCCCGGTGACGAGGTGCTGGTCGGCGGCAGCACGGCGATGGTGTCCGACAGCCTCGACGCCATCGCGGACAAGCTGCCGTGGATGGCGCTGCTGCTGGTGGGCGCGACGTTCGTGCTGATGTTCCTGGCGTTCGGGTCGGTGCTGCTGCCGATCAAGGCCGTGGTGATGAGCGCGCTGAGCCTGTCCGCCACGTTCGGCGTGCTGGTGTGGGTGTTCCAGGACGGGCACGGCGCGTCGCTGCTCGGCGTCACGCCCGCGCCGCTGGAGTCGGGGATCGTGGTGCTGATGGCGGCCGTGGTGTTCGGCCTGTCCACGGACTACGAGGTGTTCCTGTTGTCCCGCATGGTCGAGGCGCGCGGGCGCGGCGCGTCCAGCGCGGAGGCGGTGACCGCCGGTCTGGCCAAGACCGGGCGCGTGATCACGGCGGCGGCGCTGCTGCTGATCGTGGTGACCGGCGCGTTCGCGTTCTCGCAGATCACGATGATGCGGTTCGTCGGCGTCGGCATGATCCTGGCGCTCGCGCTGGACGCCACCGTGGTGCGCATGCTGCTCGTGCCCGCGGTGATGCGGATGCTCGGCGACGCCGCGTGGTGGGCGCCCGGCCCGATGCGGCGGATCCAGGAGCGGATGGCGATCCACGAGGAAGCGCCGGCGGAGGACGACCGGCTGCCGCAGCCCGTCTAGGACCGGTCGGTCCGGGACCCGTCCGAGGGCTCGAACGCGACGGCCGCGGTCGTGAAGCCGCGGCCGCCGAGGTCCAGGGCGCTGAGCAGGAACGTGGTCAGCACCCGGTCGCCCGCGCCGTCCAGCACGGTCGCCGTGCGGTCGCCCGCCAGGAACACGCGGCGGTCGCCGGGCGGGATGGCGAGCGTCTTCGCCCTGACCCGCAACGCCCTTGCGACGTGGGTCCGGGTGTCCACGACGGCGACCCGCCGGTCGAGGGCGACGTAGACGTGCCGCCCGTCGGGGCCGACCGCGACGCTGCCCGCGCCCTTGCCGATCGGCGCGGACCAGCGCACCTCGTCGGCGCGGGGGTCGATCATGGTGACCGTGCCCCCGCCCTCGGCGGGGTCGAGCGAGCTGACGTAGACGGCGTCGCCGTCCGGGCTGATCGCCACGTGCTGCGGCATGCCGCCCACCTCGACGGTCCTCAGCGGGCTCGCGGCCGTCGTGTCGAGCACGCTCACCGTGCCGTCCTGCGCGTTGGCCACGTACAGCCGGCGACCGTCGGGGGTGACCGCGATGCCCTGCGGCTGGCCACCGGCCTTGATCGCGGCGACCAGCCGGAACGTGCCGGGGTCCACCACCGCCACCGCGCCGCCGCCGGTGACGTAGAGCCGTTGCCCGTCGGGGCGCAGCACCGCCTGCGCCAGCCGGGCCCGGACGTGGATGCGGCCGACGACCCGGCCCGCCACCGGGTCCACGGCCGTGATCACGCCCGCCCACCCGTTGACCACGTACACCCGCCGGCCGCCCGGCCCGACCGCCGCGCCGGTCGCCCACGCGCCGGTGTTCGCGCTCGCCACCACGCGGCCGTTGGCGGTGTCGAGGACCTGCACGCGCCCGCCGTGCTCGACCACGTACGCCCGGGGCGCGGGGGCGCCGGTGGCCGTGACGACGTGCGACCGGTCCTGCCCGGCGGCGGACAGCGCGGCCGAGAGGAGGACGGCGGCGGCGCCCAGCGCTGCGGTCTTTCGTCGGCCCCACATGGCTGGATGGGAACACCGGCGCGCGGTGGCGTTCCACCCCGGTCCCACGACCGGGTGCCATTCGTGCCGGACCGGGTGAGCGGGGGTTTGGCCGCGGCCGCCGCGGACGACGACGGGGTGGGCGGGGCCGGTGGCGTGCGCCCGGCGCCGGTCGCTCGGGGGGCGAAACGACCGACGCCGGACTCCTCCCGGTGCGCGTGCACCGGTGGTCCAACCCCGACGACGTAGACCTCTACCACCAGGTTGACGCAGCCCGGGTCGTTTTGGATCCCCAGAGCTACGAATCAGCCGAAATTCGTCGGGTTGCCACCAGCTTGGCGTAACGGGTGCCCGCCGTCAGGAGGACGAGACCCGCGCCGATGAACGCGAGCACCCGCGCGATGCCGTCCAACGCGGCCATGTCGAACAGCAGCAGCTTCGCCACCGCCGCCCCGACCAGCACCAACCCGGCCACCCGCAGGGGCTTCCGGTCGATGCCGCGCACCAGCAGCACCAGCGCGGCGACCGTCCACGACACGGTCACGATCGAGTGACCGAAGAGGAATCCGGTGACGTCCTGCGACACCAGCAGCGCGGCGCACAGCACGACACCGGCCGCCGCGTACAGCAGGACGACACCCGCGACGACCCACGGGAACGGCCGCCTGCCGAGCACGCCCAGGCCCGTGGCCACCCAGGGCAGCACGACCGCGAGGGCGCCGAGGACCAGCGCGGTCAGCATGCCGGACACCAGGAAACCCGCGGTGTCCCAGCGCCACGGCGCGTCCAGCAGCAGCCGCGGCGGCACGGCGTGCGCGGTGGTCAGCAGGAAGCCGATCACGCCGAACGCGAGCGACCCGACCAGCGGCCCGCGCGAGGACAGCACCTTCGCGAGGAACGCCAGCACCAACGCCTCGGCCAGCACCACCGCGGCCCGCGTGCCGCCGTCCAGGGCCATCGCCGTCGCCAGGAACGCCGCGAACACGCCGACCGCGCCGACCGCCGCGCCGAAGTTGCCCGGCAACGACCGCCGCCCGGCCGCCCACAGCGCCAGCATCATCACCGCGACCGCCGCCGCGACGCCCGCGCCGAGCAGGCGGTCGAGGACGGCGGTGGTCAGCAGGGCGGGCATCGGCGAGCCGACCGCGAGGGCGAGCGCGGTCACGTCGTCGCGCCGGACGTTGACCGTGAGCACGGCCGACGCCACGCCGATCACGGCGGCCAGCAGGGCGATCCCGGCCAGCGCGTGCTGATCCGTGCGGCCGATCACCAGCACGGAGGCCAGCAGCGGCGGCACGCCCGCGGTGACCGCGAGCCACGGCCAGTCGCGCTTGAGGTGCACCGGGCTCGCGGCGATCTTCAGGACCAGCAGGAACGCCACCAGCAGCGGCGTGAACCCCTCGGTGAGGACGGGCGCGCACACCGCGCAGGCCGCGACCACGCCGATGGCGAGGGCGGCCGAGTCCCACCGCAGGGCGAGCAGCAGGCCGCCGCCCGCGACGAGCAGCCCGGCGGCCAGGCCGCCCCCTTCGGGCAGGAACCCGTAGATCGAGGTGGCCGCGATGACGTCCAGGTAGAGCACCGCGATGCCGGTGGCGGCCAGGGCGAACGCGCCGGTGCGGCCGGCCGGGGTGCGGTGCAGCCACAGGCCGAGGCCGACGAGGACGCCGCCCAGCGCCGCGCCGCCGAGGACGCGGGGCACCGGGCCGAGGTAGCCGCGCTGCACGGCGAGGACGAGCAGCAGGACGACGCCCAGCAACGTGACCGCGCCGCCGACCCAGGCGAGGAGCTTGCTGCCCGCGCCGTCCTTGGCGAGGCGGTCGAAGAGGGTCGGGCCGGGCGGCGGAGGGGCGGGCGTCCAGTGCGGAACGGGCGGGCCCCAGCCCTGGTGGACCTGGTGCGGCGGGTAGGGGTGGACGGCGGGGCGCGGCGCGGCGCCGACCGGCGGGGCCTGGTGGGGCGCGGTCCGGCCGGGGGCCGGCGTCGCGCCTGGCGCGGCCGGGCCGCTCGACCGGGTGGCAGCGCGTGCCACCGGATCGGCTGCCGGGTCGGGGGTCGCCGGGCCGGTCGCCTGCGGCGGGACCGGGGCGGTCGGCTCGGCCGCGGCTCGCGGGGCCGGGTCGTCCGGCCGGGACGTCGTCCGCGGCGCCGGATCGGCCGGCTCGGCGGGCTCGGCCGTCGGCTCGGCGGCCGGTCGCGGCGCGGTCGGCGACGGGGCGGTGGCCACGGCCCCACCGCCGCCGAACCTGTGCAACTCCTGCCCCACCGCCTCCAGGCGGCGGCCCAGGTGGCCGAGTTCGTCTGCCAACCTCATCAGGGGTTCCTGCCCGGTGCCGGTCATGTGACCAGGATCGCCCGAACGGCGGGTATCCGGAATCCGTACCTCTACTCAATGCCCGGTCCCGAACCGGTCACGCGCCGACCCTGGCAGAGTGCCACCGTGACCGTTCTCGTGCTCGGCTCGGCCAACGCGGACCTCGTCGTCCCGGTGCCCCGCCGCCCCGCCGCCGGTGAGACGGTGCTCGGCGGCGACACCGCCGTCCTGCCCGGCGGCAAGGGCGCGAACACCGCCGTCGCCGCCGCCCGGCTCGGCGCGCCGGTCGCGTTCGTCGGCGCGGTGGGCGCGGACCAGTACGGGCGACTGCTGCTGGACTCCCTGTCGTCGTCGGGGGTCCGCACCGATTTCGTGCGCACGTCGTCGCGGCCCACGGGCCTGGCCTACATCACCGTGACGCCGGACGGCGAGAACTCGATCGTCGTCGCGCCCGGCGCGAACTCGGACCTCGACCGGTCCGATGTGGACGCCGTGGCCTGGGACGACGTGTCGGTCCTGGTGTGCTCGCTGGAGGTGCCGGCGGCCGTGGTGGCGCACGCGGTGCGCGTCGCGGCGGACCGGGGCGTGCGGCCGGTGCTGAACCTGTCGCCGGTGGTCGAGGTGCCCGCCGACGCGCTGGCCCTGCTGGACCCCCTGATCGTGAACGAGCACGAGGCCGCGTCGCTGGCGGGCTCGGCGGCCGGCCTGCTCGACCTGGGCCCGAAGTCGGCCGTGGTCACGCTCGGCGCGCGGGGCGCGGCCGTCGTCACGCCCGCGGGCGTGGTGGAGGTCGGCGCCCCGGAGGTGTCCGTCGTGGACACCACGGGCGCGGGCGACGCGTTCGCGGGCGCGGTGGCGGTCGGTCTGTCGTCCGGCTCGTCGCTGGTCGAGGCCGCCGCGTTCGCCGCCCGCGTGGCCGCGCTGTCGGTGACGTCCCCCGGCGCGCAGCCGTCCTACCCGACGCTCGACGACGTGCGCCGGGCCGGGTAGCGGGTGGGCGCGGTGTGGCGTCGGCTCGTCCTTCACGTCCCGTCGAGCTGAAGGGTATGGTCTAGACCATGTCGAGCACGCGGCTGAGCGGTGTCGGGGTGAGTTCCGGACGGGCTTCCGGTCCGGTGGTCCGGGTGGCCGAACCCCTGGGCGAACCACCGGCGCGACCGGCGCCCGCGGACCCGGCGGCCGAGGCCGCGCGGATCAGGCCCGCCGCGGACGCGGTCGTGGCCCGGCTGCGCGACCGGGCCGCCGCCGCGACCGGCGAGGCGAAGGACCTGCTGGAGACCACGGCGGCGATGGCGGCCGACCCCGCGCTGCTGTCGCAGGCCGAGAAGCTCGTGACGACCGAGTCGCTGCCCGCCGCCCGCGCGGTGCACCAGGCCGCCGCCGGGTTCATCACCGCCCTGGAGGCGGCCGGCGGGTACATGGCCGAACGGGCGCGGGACGTGCGCGACGTCCGCGACCGCCTGGTCGCCGAGCTGCTCGGCGTCGCCCCGCCCGGCGTGCCGCCGCTGTCCTCGCCGTCGGTGCTGGTGGCCCGCGACCTGGCCCCCGCCGACACCGCCGGGCTCGACCCGGCCAAGGTGCTGGCGCTGGTCACCGAGGAGGGCGGCCCCACCTCGCACACCGCGATCCTGGCCCGCTCGCTGGGCATCCCGGCCGTGGTCGCGTGCCGCGGCGTGCTCGACCTCGACGCGCCGTCGCTGCTCGTGGACGGCGACACCGGCCTGGTGCAGGCGTCCGACGGCACGGTCCGCGCCGCGCACGTCGCGGGCCGGGCGGAGTGGAACGGCGTCGGCGTGCTGCGCGACGGGCACCGGGTGAAGGTGCTCGGCAACGTCGGCTCGCCCGCCGACGCGGTCGCCGCGGCCGCCGCCGGCGCGGAGGGCGTCGGCCTGTTCCGGACCGAGTTCTGCTTCCTGTCCGCGTCGGCGGAGCCGTCGGTGGACGAGCAGCGGCAGGCGTACGCGGCGGTGCTCGCGCCGTTCGCGGGCAAGCCGGTCGTGGTGCGCACGCTGGACGCGGGCGCGGACAAGCCGCTGCCGTTCCTCGCGCCCGAGCCCGAGCCGAACCCGGCGCTGGGCGTGCGCGGCCTGCGGGTCGCCTTCGACCGCCCCGACGTGCTGGAACGCCAGCTCGAAGCGATCGCCCTGGCCGCCGCCGACACCGACGCCGAGGTGTCGGTGATGGCGCCCATGGTGGCCACCGCCGCCGAGGCCGCGTGGTTCGTGGAACGGGCTCGGGCGGCCGGCCTGCGGCGCGCCGGCGTGATGGTCGAGATCCCCGCCGCGGCCCTGGCCGCCCGGGAGATCCTGGCCGTGGTCGACTTCGTCTCGCTCGGCACCAACGACCTCGCGCAGTACCTGTTCGCGGCGGACCGGCAGGTCGGCGCGGTGGCCGCGCTCAACGACCCGTGGCAGCCCGCCCTGCTCCGGCTGGTCGAGCTGGTCGGCGCGGCGGGCACGGCCGCGGGCAAGCCGGTGGGCGTGTGCGGCGAGGCCGCCGCCGACCCGCTGCTGGCCTGCGTGCTGACCGGGCTGGGCGTGTCGAGCCTGTCGATGAACCACACCGCGCTGGCGGGCGTCGGCGCGAAGCTCGCCTCGACCAGCTTCGACCTGTGCCAGCTCGCGGCGCGCGGCGCGGTGGCGGCGGCCGACCCGGCGTCGGCGAAGCTCGCCGCCCGCGCCCCTCACTGACCGACGGCGTCCAGCAGGGCGTCCCGCACCAGCCTGATCAACGGGTGCTCCTCGCTGCCCCGGCGCACCGCCGCGACCACCCGACGCAGCGGGGCCGCGCCGCGCACCGGCACGCCCCGCACCGCGTTGCGCGGCACCAGCGCCACCCCCGCGCCCGCGTGCACCAGCGCGCCGATGGCCCGGAAGTCGTCGGACGTGTGCGTGATGCGCGGCGCGAAGCCGGCGTGCTCGCACGCGAGCTGCACGACGTCGCGCACCGGGTTGCCGGGCAGCGGCGCCACCCAGTCGTCGTCCGCGAGGCCGGCCAGGTCGACGTCGGCCCGCCCCGCCAACGGGTGCGCCGGCGGCAGCACCACGTCGAACGGCTCGGTGTAGAGCGGGAACCGGGTCAGCCGCCGGTCGTCGGTGCGCAGCCGGTACTCCTCGGTGATCGCCAGGTCGATCTCGCCGTCGAGCAGCAGCGGCACGCTGGCGTGGCCCTCCACGTCCCGCACCCGCAGCGTCACGTCCGGCGCGGACGCCCGCAGCGCGGCCAGCGCGGGCGCGACCACCTGCGTGATCGCCGACGCGAAGCTGCCGACCTCCACCCGCCCGGTGGCGCCCGACGTGAACGCGGCCAGCGTGGCCTGCGCCCGCTCCAGCTCGGCGGCCACCGCGGTGGCGTGCCCGACCAGCAGCTCGCCGGCCGCCGTCAGCGACACCCGCCGGCCCCGCCGCCGCAGCAGCTCGTGCCCCGCCTCCGACTCCAGGGCCGCCAACTGCTGCGACACCGCGGACGGCGTGAGGTGCAGCGCCCGCGCCGCGGCCGTCACCGTGCCGTGGTCGGCGAGCGCGCGCAGCACCCGCAGCCGTCGTGGGTCGATCACCGGACCATCATCGCCCCCGGGGTGTGCGGTCCCCGGGCCGGTGCGGTACCAAGGGGCATGGACTCCCACCGCGCGCCGGGCCTGGTCGTCTCCGGGCTCGGGCTGCTCGTCCTGGTCGTGTTCGGCGTCGTCGTGCCCAGCGCCCGCGCGGGCGGGTTCGCGGTGGACGGCACGGTCGTGCTGCTCTCGCTGCTCGTGTCGGCCATCCTGCTGGCGGTCCTCGGCCTGCGGGGCAAGCGCGGGCGCTAGGTCACATCCGGTCGCGCGCCGCCACGAACGCGTCCACCGCCCGGTTCACGTCCCCGGTCGAGTGCGCGGCCGACATCTGCGTCCGGATCCGCGCCTTGCCGTGCGGCACGACCGGGTACGAGAAGCCGATCACGTAGACGCCCTGCTCCAGCAGCAGGTCCGCCATCCGGGAGGCCCGCGCCGCGTCGCCGATCATCACCGGGATGATCGGGTGCTCGCCGGGCAGCAGGTCGAAGCCCGCCTCGGTCATCCGGGCGCGGAACAGGGCGGTGTTCTCGCGCAGCCTGGTCAGCAGCTCGCCGGACGAGCTGAGCAGGTCCAGCGCGGCGATTGCGGCGGCGGTGATCGACGGCGCGAGCGAGTTCGAGAACAGGTACGGCCGCGACCGCTGCCGCAGCATCTCCACGATCTCCGCCCGCCCGGACGTGTAGCCGCCGCTCGCGCCGCCCAGCGCCTTGCCGAGCGTGCCGGTGACGATGTCCACCCGGTCCTGCACGCCGAACAGCTCCGGCGTGCCGCGGCCGTTCGGGCCGGTGAAGCCGACGGCGTGCGAGTCGTCCACCATCACCAGCGCGTCGTACCGGTCGGCCAGGTCGCAGATCTCGTCCAGCGGCGCGAGGTAGCCGTCCATGGAGAAGACGCCGTCGGTGGCGATGAGCCGGTACCGGGCGTCGGCGGCGTCCTTGAGCTGCCGCTCCAGGTCGTCCATGTCGCGGTTGCGGTACCGGTACCGGCGCGCCTTCGACAGCCGCACGCCGTCGATGATCGACGCGTGGTTCAGCTCGTCGGAGATGATCGCGTCCTCCGCGCCGAGCAGCGTCTCGAACAGGCCGCCGTTGGCGTCGAAGCACGAGCTGTAGAGGATCGTGTCCTCGGTGCCCAGGAACTCCGACAGCCGCCGCTCCAGCTCCTTGTGCGGCTCCTGCGTGCCGCAGATGAACCGCACGGACGCCATGCCGAAGCCCCACCGGTCCAACGCCTCGTGCGCGGCCTCGACCAGCCGGGGGTGGTCGGCCAGGCCCAGGTAGTTGTTGGCGCAGAAGTTCAGCACCTCCGCGCCCGAGCCCACCCGGACGGCGGCGTTCTGCGGCGTGCCGATCACCCGTTCCGCCTTGTAGAGCCCGGCGTCGCGGATCTCGTCCAGGCCGGCCCTCAGGTCCTCGCGCATCGCGCCGTACATCAGTGAGCTCCCGTCCAGTCGAGGATGACCTTGCCGCACTTGCCCTCGCGCGCCGTCGCGAACGCCTGGTCGAACGCCGTGTAGTCGAACCGGTGGGTGATCACCGGCGACAGGTCCAGGCCGCGTTGCAGCAGCACCGACATCGAGTACCAGGTCTCGAACATCTCGCGGCCGTAGATGCCCTTGACCTGGAGCATCTTCAGCACCACGCTGCTCCAGTCGACCGCGAACCCCTCGGCGGGCAGCCCCAGCATGGCGATCCGGCCGCCGTGGGCCATGTTGCCGATCATCTCCTGCAGCGCGATCGGCTTGCCGGACATCTCCATGCCGACGTCGAAGCCCTCGGTCATGCCCAGCTCGGACTGCGCCTCGGAGATCGTGCGCTCGGCGACGTTGAGCGCGAGGTCCACGCCGACCTCGCGGGCCAGCGCCAACCGGTGCTCGCTGACGTCGGTGATGACGACGTTGCGCGCGCCCGCGTGCTTGGCCACCGCCGCCGCCATGATCCCGATCGGGCCGGCGCCGGTGATCAGCACGTCCTCGCCGATGACCGGGAACGACAGCGCGGTGTGCACGGCGTTGCCGAAGGGGTCGAAGATCGCGGCCACGTCCAGGTCGACGGGCGCGCGGTGCACCCAGGCGTTCTGCTCGGGCAGCACCACGTACTGGGCGAACGCGCCGTCGCTGTGCACGCCGAGGCCGCGCGTGTTGGCGCACAGGTGCCGCCGGCCCGCCTTGCAGTTGCGGCACGTGCCGCACACCAGGTGCCCCTCGCCGCTGACCAGGTCGCCGACCGCCACGCCGGTCACCGCGGCGCCGGTCTCCACCACCTCGCCGACGAACTCGTGCCCGAGCACGAGCGGCGCGTGGATGTTGTGCGCGGCCCACTCGTCCCACGAGTCGATGTGCAGGTCGGTGCCGCAGATGCCGGTGCGCAGCACCCGGACGACCACGTCACCGGGGCCGGGGGTGGGGTCCGGGACGTCGGTCAACGACAGCCCCGGTCCGGCGGTCGCCTTGACCAGTGCCTTCATGCGGGCGAGTGTGCCCCGGCCCTCTTGTGCAGTCCATCAGGACTTTCTGAATTCACTCGTAAGTTCAGCTTCACAGGTGATGTTGCGCGCCATGCCCTCGAAGACCACCCCGTGGAACGGCCACACCAACCACCAGTACACGTGCCCGGCCAGCCCGCGCGGCACGAAGACGGCCCGCTGCCGGTAGGTCGAGCCGCCTCCCTCCGCCGCCGCGACCCGCAGCTCCAGCCACGCCCGGCCGGGCACCCGCATCTCCGCGCGCAGCCGCAGCAGCCGGCCCCGGTCCAGCTCCTCGACCCGCCACCAGTCCAGCGCCTCGCCGACGTGCAGCCGCCTCGGGTCGCGCCGGCCGCGGCGCAGCCCGACCCCGCCGACCAGCCGGTCCAGCCACCCGCGCACCGCCCAGGCCAGGGGGAACGAGTACCAGCCGTGCTCGCCGCCGATGCCCTCCACGACCCGCCACAGCCGCTCCGGCGACGCCGGGGTCCGCCGCTCCCGCTCGTCGACGTAGGCCGAGCCGCCCGACCAGTCCGGGTCGGTCGGCAGCGGTTGCGCGGACGCGCCCGGCAACGACGCGCCCGACCAGCGGGTCTCCACGTCGGCGTCCCGGACCTTCGCCAGCGCCAGCGCGACCGCGCGGTCGTAGCCGGTGTTCTCGCCCGGCATCACGGCCTCGACGTCGTGCTCCCGGCACACCACCTCGTGCACCAGCGACTCGATCAGCGGCGCGGCGATCGCCCGGGGCACCGGCGTGACCAGGTCGACCCAGTGCGCGGACAGCCGCGGCGTGAGCAGCGGCACCGGCAGCACGCGCCGCCGCGGCAACCCGGCCACCTCGGCGTACCGGAGCATCATCTCCAGGTAGGTCAGCACGTCCGGGCCGCCGATGTCGAACGACCGGTGCACGTCGGCGGGCAGGTCCACCGCCTCGACCAGGTACCGCAGCACGTCCCGCACCGCGATCGGCTGGACCCGGTTGCGCACCCAGCGCGGCGTGACCATGACGGGCAGGCGCTCGGTCAGGTAGCGCAGCATCTCGAAGCTCGCCGACCCCGACCCGATGACGACCGCCGCCTGGAGCACCACCGCGGGCACCGGGCCGCGCAGGAACACGTCCCCGACCTCCTTGCGCGAGGCCAGGTGCGGCGACAGCGCCACCCCGGGCGGGTGCAGGCCGCCCAGGTAGACGATCCGGCGCACGCCCGCGGCCGCCGCGGCGCGGGCGGTGTGCTCGGCCGCGCGCCGATCGGCGTCGGCGAAGTCGGGCACGCTCAGCGAGTGGACGAGGTAGTGCACCACGTCCACGTCGCGCATCGCGGCGTCCAGCGACGCCGGGTCGAGCACGTCGCCGCGCGCCACCTCGACCCGGTCGGCCCACGGCACGTCGCGCAGCTTGCGCGGGTCGCGGACCAGGCACCTGACCCGGTGGCCCGCCGCGAGCAGCCGGGGCACGAGCCGGCCGCCGAGGTAACCGGTCGCGCCGGTGACGAGGCAGTGCACACCGCGATCCTCGCCGGGCGGCGGTCACCCCGCACGACGGGACGCGGTCACGCGTGGCGGAACCAGCGGGTCTTCTTCTTGATCTCCACGTTGCCCGCGCGCACGTGGCCGTGCACCACGAAGTGCGGCCGCCCGTGCGCGCCCGTGCCCACCTTGTCCTTCAGGTTGCTCGCGGCCAGCTCGACGCCGTCGGCGTCGACCGTCGCGCCGTCCGGCAGCACCAGCTTCACCGACCCGGCGGTCACGTCCAGCTCGATGTCCACCACCGCGTGCGGGATGGACGCCTCGCGGAAGTCCAGGTCCGTCGTGCCCATCCGGTTGCGCACCAGGAGCTGCCGGGGCACCGCCCAGTTGCCCTTGCGGTTGACCGTCGACATGGTGGACTTCAGCTCCTGCCGGTCCTGCGGCACGCCCACCGCCTTCTCCCGGTGCACCATGCCGGGCAGGTCCAGCAGCACCGCGTTCAGCTCGCCGCGGGTGCGCGCGGCCAGCGCGGTGTCGGTGCGCTCGGTGAACTCGTCCAGGGTGATCAGGCCGCGCCCGATCGCCTTCTGCAGCAGGCCGACGACGTGCTCGCGCTCGGCGTCGGACACCCGCAGCTGCCTCGGGTCGGTCATGGCTCAGCCCTCCGGTTCGACGTCGAGACCGTGCTCGATCGCGTACCGCGCCAGCTCGACGCGGTTGTGCAGTTGGAGCTTGCGCAGGGTGGACTGCACGTGGTTCTCCACCGTGCGGTGCGAGATGACCAGCCGGTTCGCGATCTGCCGCGCGGTCAGCCCCTTGGCCACGAGCCGCAGCACCTCGGTCTCCCGCTCGGTGAGCTGCGGCTTGTCCTCGTCCGGCGTGGCGGCCATGCGCCGGTACTCGCCCAGCACCAGCCCGGCGAGCCCGGCGGTGAACACCGCGTCGCCCGCCGCGGTCCGGTTCACCGCCTCCACCAGCTCCTCGGCCGACGCCGACTTCACCAGGTAGCCGGACGCGCCCGCCTTCACCGCCTCCAGCACGTCGCTGTGCTCGCCGCTCGCGGACAGCACCAGCACCCGGGTGCCCTCCAGCGACCCGGTGATCATCGTGGTGGCCTCCACCCCCGTGGTCTCGCCGAGGTTGAGGTCCATCAGCACCACGTCGGGGCGCACCGCGCGGGCGATCCGCACCGCCGAGGCGGCGTCGCCGGCGGTGGCGACCACCTCGAAACCGCGCTCGGACAGGTCGCGCGCGACGCCGTCGCGCCACAGCGGGTGGTCGTCCACCACCATCACGGACACGCTCATCGGTATACCCGCACCTCCCACTCGGTGCCCTCCCCCGGCCCCGTCTGCAGGTCAAGGGTGCCACGCAGCGACTCGACCCGGCCCCGGATCGACTGGGCCACACCCATCCGGCCCTCCGCCTCGGCCGAGGCGAGCCTGCCCTCGGGGATGCCGGGGCCGTCGTCGCGCACGCTGATCACGACCTCCTCGCCGAGGTCCTCCAGCAGCACCCACGCCCGCGCGTCCGGGCCCGCGTGCTTGTCCACGTTGGACAGCGCCTCGCGCACGACGGCGGTCAGCTCGAACGCGGTCGAGGCGGGCAGCATCACCTGCGTGGCCGGTGTGGACACCTGGAACCGGGACGTGGCCAGCAGCTGGAGCGCCGGCCGCAGGTCCGCGTCACCGTCCACGGTGGACTCGGTGGGCGCGGCGGCCACCAGGGACCGCAGCGCGACCTCCTGCTCGCCGGCCAGCTCGGCGAGTTCCGCGGCCTCGCCGCCCAGCTCCGTGCCGCGCTTGCGCACCCGGGCGAGCACCTGGAGCACACCGTCGTGGATGGACCGCGCCAGCCGCTCGCGCTCCGCCGTGGCCGCCTCGGTCCGCAGCGCCTGCGCCAGCCGCACCGCCGACCGCTTCGCCGTGGACGACGCCATGCCCACCACGAACCCCGCGCCCGCCAGCAGGACGACGTCGCGCACCAGGTCCACCGACAGCACCCCGCGGTTGAGGTAGGTGCTCAGCCCCACGACGAGCCCGGACGCCGCGCCCGCGACCTGACCGCCCAGCGCGCCCGCCGCGACCGGCGGGCAGGCCGCCCAGATGGTGGTGATCAGCGGGACGTTGAACAGGAACTGGGCGTCCGTCATGATCAGCGGCGAGAGCGACATCAGGCCGCAGGTGACCGCGACGTCCGCGACCACGACCCACGACCGCCGGCCGGTCTCCCGGCTGTACGCCTGGATGGTGAACACCGACCACAGCGCCATCGCCCCGATGGCCGCCCAGGCGAGCCACGGGCGCTCGTACTCGGAGTGCTGGTCGATCGCGTTGCCCAAGGCGAACAGGAACGTCACTACGCGTAGCGCTACCGTTCCCCGCCAGAGGTGCGCGACCGGGTCCTCCAGGACCGCTGTCCCCTGGTCGGATGGCCTTGTGTGCACGGTGTGCTCCCTTCGCCCCCAATCTTGCCGTGTCGGAGTGGCCCGGCTAACCCCCAGGTGGCCGTCTGTTCCGATACCGACACCTGTGGAAGGCTGACGGGAGTCACCGAGCGTGATCCCGCGGACGCTGATCCGCTCCCTGGTGGGGATCACGTCGTGGGCTGCCGCGGCGAGGGAGGGCCGAGCGTGCGCCACTGGCCATTGTGGACGCTCCGGCGGTCCGCGCTGGCCTACTGGCTGCTGGTGGACGCCCTCGCGCTCGCCGTCGTCGTCTACGCGATCGTGACGCAGCCGCAGCCCGAGCCGGGGGAGATCGGCCGGTTCGCGGCCATCGCGGGCACCGCCGGCGCGGTGATCATCGGCAGCTCGATCCACAGCCACCGGGTCGGCGAGTCGGCGCGCAACCCGTGGGCCGCCCACCTCTGCTACCTCACCGCGGGCCTGGTCGCGCTGCCGTGCAACCTGCTCGTCCTGCTCCTCTTCGGCCCCGCGCTGCACGGCGTGCTGACCCAGCGCCCGGAGGCGCACCGCTGGGTGTTCACGCTGTCCGCGACCACCCTGGCCGTGTTCGGCACCCGCTTCGCCATCGGCTGGGCCGAGCCCAGCACCGACCTCGCCGTCATGGTGCTCGGCGCGACCGTGCTGCTGGTGGTCCGGGCGGGCCTGATCGCGCTCGGCCTCAAGCTGCGCAGCCCGCGCGCGCCCGGCGAGGAGGTCATCGGCGAGCCGATCGACGTGGTGCTGGGCGTCGTCGCGGTGAGCATCGGCGGCCTCATGGGGTTCTCCGCGCTCACCACCCCGGTGCACGCGCTGATGGCCGGGCCGCCGCTGGCCCTGCTCGAACGCGCGGCCCAGCTGCCGCAGTGGCGGCGCTCGGCGCAGCGCGATGCCAAGACCGGCCTGGCCAACGCCGTGCACTGGGACGGCCGGGCCCGCTACGAGCTGTCCAAGGCGCGGGTGCGCAACCGGCCGATGGCCGTGATGCTGCTCGACCTCGACCACTTCAAGCGGGTCAACGACGAGGTCGGCCACCTGGCGGGCGACTCGGCGCTCAGCGCGGTGGCCCTGCTGCTGACCGGCACGGTGCGCCGCGGCGACCTCGTCGGCCGCTTCGGCGGCGAGGAGTTCGTCGTGCTCCTGCCCGACGCCGAGCCGGCCGTCGCCCGGTCCGTCGCCCAACGCGTGCGGCACGCCGTGGCCGACCTGGCCGTGCCGACCGTCGGCACCGACGGCCGGGAGCACCTGCTCACCGGGCTCACCGTGAGCATCGGCGTGGCGACCACGCAGCGGTTCGGCTACGAGCTGCCCGACCTGCTGGTGGCCGCCGACGCGGCGCTGCTGGCCGCCAAGGGCTACGGCCGCAACCTGGTCGAGATGGCCTGACCGCTACCGCCGCCCGCTGTGCCGCGCGGTCGGGCCCTCGTCGCCCTCGGGGTCGTCCACCCGGTCGCCGCCGGTGTCGACCGGCCCGCTCTCCTGCGGTTCCAGCACGTCGACCTGGCGCGGCTCGACCGCCTTGTCCGACTCCGACAGCAGCGACCTGATGCCCGAGTTCAGCACCGCGAGCAGCGGCACGGACAGCAGCGCGCCGGCGATGCCGCCGACCACCAGGCCCGTGGTGATCGCCAGCACCACGGCCAGCGGGTGCAGCTTCACCGCGCGCCCCAGCAGCAACGGCTGCAGCACGTGGCTCTCCAGCTGCATCACGCCGATCAGCACGGCCAGGATGATCAGCGCCTCCAGCGGGCCGTTGGCCACCAGCGCCACCAGCACCGCCACCGCCCCGGTGATGACCGCGCCCACGATCGGGATGAACGCGCCGAGGAACACCAGCGCCGCGAGCGGCACCACCAGCGGCACGTCCACGATCCACAGGCCGATGCCGACGCCCACCGCGTCCACCACGGCCACCAGCGCGGTCGCCCGCACGTACGACACCAGCGAGGCGAACCCGCGCCGGCCCGCCACGTCGGCCCGGTCCCGCACGTCGCGCGGCACGATCCGGATCAGGAACCGCCAGATCCCGTCGCCGTCGTGCAGGAAGAAGATCAGCGTGAACAGCGCCAGGATCAGCCCCGTCAGCAGCTCGCCGACGGTGGCCGCCGTGGTGAGCGCGCCGGACGTGATCTCGGCCTGGTTCTCCTTCACCGTCTCCAGCACCCGGTCGAGGTACTGCTGGAGCTGGAGGTCGCTCAGGTGCAGCGGCCCGGCCTTCAACCAGTCCTGGATGGTGTCGAGGCTCGCGCTGACCTGCTCCTGCAGCTGCGGCAGGCCCTTGGAGAACTCGGTGATCACGAACGTGAGCACGCCGCCGACCACCGCGATGCCGCCCACCAGCACCACGCCCGTGGACAGCCCGCGCGGGATGCCCGCCTTGGTGAGCTGCGACACCGCGGGCGACAGCAGCGCGGCCAGCAGCAGCGCCACCCCGGCCGGGATGACGATCGTGGCCAGGAACCCGACCACGTGGAACACCACGTAGAGCGCCGCGACCACGGCCACGAACCGCCAGCTCAAGGCCGCCGACACGCGCAGCAGGCCGGGCACGTTGTCGCTGATCTTCGATTCCTTCCCCGTCACGCCGATCACGGTAGTCCGCCCGGCCGCCCCGGGGGCGCCGAGCGCGCGCCGCGGGCCCATGTCGAAGCCCACGTCGCGGATTCCCGCAAAACCCGGCGGGACACGGCGTCCGGGTGATCGGATCGCGGGCGTGACCGCCGAGGAGACCGTCGAGGACGCCGTCCGCGCCGCCTTCGCCGCCGGGCGCCCCCTGCGATTCGACCCGAAGGAGCCCCGACGGGACCGCACGGTCCGCGGCGAGCTGCTGACGTCCCTGCTCGCCGACGGCGGGCGGACCGCCGCGCTCCGGCTCGTGGGCGCGCACGTCGTGGGCTCGTTCGCGCTCGAAGGGGCGCGGGTCGAGCACGTCGTCGACTTCCTCGACTGCACCTTCGAACGACCGCCGGACCTGCGCATGGCCCGCCTGGTCGGGCTGCGGATGCGCGGCTGCCGGGTCCCCGGACTGTGGGGCCGCAACCTGCGCGTCGCCAGCGACCTGGTGCTGGAGGCCGGGTTCACCAGCGACGGCGTGGTCGACCTGACCGACGCCGCGGTCGAGGGCACGTGCCGGCTCGCGGGCGCGGTGCTGCGCGGCCGGGGCGACGGGCACGCCCTGCTCGCCGCCCGCATCCGGCTGTCCGGCTCGTTGCAGGCCATCGCGCTGCGCGCGGGCGGCGAGGTGCGGCTGCGCGGCGCGAACGTCGGCGGCAACGTGCACCTGGGCGGCGCGCGGCTGGTCAACGCCGGCCGCAACGCCCTGGACGCCACCGGCGTCGCCATCGCGGGCTCCCTGTTCTGCGACGCCGAGGGCGGCCGGTTCACCGCCGAGGGCCGCATCCTGCTCGACGGCGCGCGGGTCGGCGGCAGCGTCGTGTTCTCCGGCGCCCGGCTGCACGCCAGCGTGGTCGACCGCCCGGTGCTGGTGATCCCGCGCGGCACCGCCGACGAGGCCGCCGCGCTCGTCGCCGACCGCCTGCGGGTCGAGGGCAACGTGGAGCTGGACGACGGCTTCACCTCCTCCGGCACGGTCCGCCTGCCCAACGCCGAGATCGGCGGCTACCTGCGGCTGTCGGGCGCGGTGATCGGCCGGGGCGAGGCGCCGGCGGAGCCCGCGACCCCCACCGGCGAGGACGTCCAGCGCATCCCCGTCGCCCTGCACGCCGACGGCATCCAGGTGCGCGGCGACCTCGAAGCGCGCGGCGCGCACAACGGCGACGGCGACCGCGAGGGCGCGTTCCGCGCGTACGGCCAGGTCCGCCTGGTGGACGCGCACGTGCGCGGCAGCGCGTCCCTCTCCGGCGTCGAGCTGCACGGACCCGGCATCGACGTGCTGTTCGCCGACCGGCTGCGGGTCGGCGGCACGCTGTTCCTCCGCGACCTGCGCGCCCGGGGCTCGCTGCGGCTGCAGAACGCCGAGATCGGCTCGACCCTCGACTGCTCCGGCGCGTCCCTGCTCGCGCCGCGCCGCCGCCCGGACGGCACGGTGAAGCCGTCGCTGGACGCCCGCGTGGCCACGATCGGCAAGGACCTGCTGTGCAGCCACGGCTTCACCGCGGCGGGCGGCGTGCGGCTCCGGCTGGCCGAGGTCGGCAAGATGGCCACGTTCGCGGGCGCCCGGCTGGGCGGCCCGGGCGGCGACATCGCGCTGAACGCGTACGGCCTCACCGTGAGCCAGCTCGTGCTGCGGCTGTCGGAGGACCGCACGCCGGTCGGCCGGGTCGTGCTGACCAGGGTCGCCGCCGCCACCGTGCTGGACGGCCCCGGGCTGTGGGCGGCCACCGGCGGGGTGGACGTGGAGGACTTCACGTTCCGCTCCATCGCGTCCAGCCCGCACGTCGACGTGCGCACCCGGCTGCGCTGGCTGCGCCTGGTGCAGCCGGACTTCGCGCCCGGCCCGTACGAGCAGCTGGCCACCGTGTACCGCGACGGCGGCGAGGAGGAGCTGGCGCAGGTCGTGCAGCTGGAGAAGCAGCACCGGCGCTACTCCGAGCTGGGCCCGGCGGGCCGGGTGTGGGGCTTCCTGCAGCGCTGGACGGTCGGCTACGGCTACCGGCCGTGGCTCGCGATCGCCTGGCTGACCGCGTTCTGGCTGTTCGGCTCGCTCTGGTTCCTCGGCCACGAGATGCCGAAGCTCAACGACGACGAGTCGCCGTCCTGGAACGCCTGGCTGCTGGCGATGGACCTGCTGATCCCGATCGTGGACCTCGGCCAGGACGGCAAGTGGCGGTTCGCCGGCGCGTCCCAGTGGATCTCCAGCACGTTGATCGCGGTCGGCTGGATCCTGGCGTCCACCGCGGCGGCCGGCGCGGCCCGGGTCCTCAAGCGCGTCTGACTACCCCGCGTCACGCGTCGGAACACCCCGTGTTCGTCACACGATCCGGCGAACCAGGGCGCGAAGGAGTGCGCCGCCGCCTCCCGTGATGGCACGCTCTCGGCGTCGGCTTGATCACCTGATCACGTCGCCGGCGAATCCCAGGTGCTTTCGGCGGAGGTAGGCAGCGAATGTCGCGCGTGGACCAGCGAGCGGGAACGGGGGCGAGCCGCGTTCGGCGGCTGCTCTCCCGTGCCCTGCTGGTCGCGGGCGGCACGCTGGCCGGCACCGCCGCCGCCTGGGCGCTGTCCACCTCCGCCGCGTCCGCGCAGATCCCGGTCGACACCGACGTGGTCGCCGGGCTCGCGCAGCACGCGCCGGCCGGTCCGGTCGCGTCCGCGTTGACCCCGGTCGGCGCGGCCGTGCACGAGCTGGACTCGGCGCTGCGCAGCCCGCGCGTGCCGGAGCCCACCCCACCCGACCTGCGCCGGGTCGCGGACGACCTCCGCGGCGCCGTCGGAGGCGTGCGGGACTGGATCCGGCCGCGCGCCGCCGAGCAGGCGCCCGTCGACGTCGAGGTCGACACCGCCGTGGCGCAGCGCGTCACCGAGGCCACCCCGGCCACCACCGCCGTGCCGGTTTCCGCGGGCACCCCGGTGGTGCACGGGGTGTTCGGCAAGCTCAGCCGCACGTGGCTGGACGCGCCGGGCCACGTGGTCGTCGCGCAGCCCGCCGAGGACGCGCCCTCCCTGCCGGGAGACCCGTCCGGGGTGCCGTCGATGCCGTTCGCGCCCGTCGGCGCGCCGGCCCACTGCTCCTGCACCGGTGACGGCTCCGGCTCGGCCGGCGGCGGCAGCGGTCCCTTCACGGTCGGCTCGACCGACCCCATCGACGCCGCGGTGGCCCGGGCTCTGTTCCCCGCCACCGAGCGGCACGCCGTGATGCCGGGCAAGCAGCCCGGCATCACGCCCGACTGACCCCAGCGCGCGGTCCGCGGCGGCTCATCGACGAGCCGACCCGGTGATCGACCGTCGCGCCGTTTTGCGTGCGCTCCCCACGGTCGAGACGCCGCGCCTCCACACCCCCTGAAGAACCGGGCGGTCGTCGTCTCCCGACGCGGTCACCGCGTCCGACCGCCTCTCACCTCCCGCAAGGGACACCGGAAGAAGGAGAACCCATGCAAACCTGGGCCAAGCGCGGTCTCCAGACCGCACTTGTCACGGGTGGTCTGCTGATGCTCGGCACGGGCATCGCATCAGCCCAGGAGAACGTCAACCCCGACGCGAAGCCGAACCCGCTCGACGCGAAGGTGCGCGTTCCGGTCGACATCGACCACAACCACCTGGGCACCCTCGCCGGCCAGCACCAGCTGCCGACGATCCACCAGGAGATCGGCACGCCGAGCGCGGCGGACACCCCGGTCCGCGACCTCGCCGGCCCCACCAACCCCCTGGTGCGCGCCACGATGGAGCGGGTCACCGGCGTCGACGCCGCCGGCTTCGCCCGCGGCAACACCGCCGACGCGGACGTGGTCGTGCCGGTCAGCGTCTGCGGCAACGCGATCGCCGCGACCGGCGACGCCTACAGCGACGGCAACTGCGTCCAGTCGGCCACCAGCACCGGCGACATCCGGACCGACGGCTCGTACGGTCCCCTGGCGGGCAACGTGGCGCACGGCGCCGCCGCCCTCTCCCCGCAGGTCAACGGCAACGCCATCGCCGCGCTGGCCAACGCCGAGACCCGCACCGACTCGCACCAGTACGCGATCGCGGGCGACAACGTCTCGACCTCGGGCCAGGACGGCTCGCTGTCGGGCAACATCGCCGCCGTGCAGGGCGCCGTGCCGATGCAGGTGACCAACAACGCGGTCGCCGCGGGCGGCAACTCCTACAGCGAGGCCACCTCCGCCAACGACGCCAAGGCGGCCGGCTCGCTGGAGACCACGGGCAAGCGCAGCACGGGCGGCGGCAACGTCGTCGGCGTGCCCGTGGCCCCGGTCGTCGCGGTCACCGGCAACGGCGTCGGCGCCGCGGGCAACGCGGAGACGGTGACCGAGAACCGGGCCTCGGCGGACGCGGGCGACCCCGCCGACCGGCCCGGCGTGCCGATGTGGCTCACCACGTCCGGCGACGACGGCACCCTGGCGGGCAACGTGGCCCAGCCCGGGTTCGCCGGTCCCGTCGCCGCGGGCGACAACGCCGTGGCGGGCCTGGGCAACTCGCGCGTCGCCAACGGCATGGCCCACGACGCCGAGGCGGGCGGCAACAGCATCACCTCCGGCCAGGACGCGGTGCTGTCCGGCAACTTCGCCGACACCCCGACCGCGCTGCCGGTCTCCGGCGCGGGCAACTCGCTGTCGGGCGTCGGCAACACCAACGCCCGGCACGCGAACGAGGCCACGGCCGTCGCGGGCGGCGACACCTACACCACGGGCGACCGGTCCGTGCTGTCGGCCAACGCGGCCAACCTGCCGCCGGCCGGCGCCGCCGACCTGTGCGGCAATGGCCTGACCGGCGCCGGCATCGCCGACTCGGACTGCCGCAACGACGTCACCGCGGTCTCCGGCGGCTACAACGGCACGACCGGCAACGACGCGGTCGGCTCGGGCAACGTCGGCCAGGTGCCGGTCGGCCTGCCGGCCGAGGCGTTCGGCAACGGCGTCGGCGCGGCGGGCACCCCCACCGGCCGCGCCGACGAGACCAAGCTCGTCCGCTCCGGCCGGGTGGCGACCAGCGTGGACGACAACGGCACCGTGTCCAGCAACGTCGTGTCCGCCCCGACCGCCCTGGGCGGCCAGGTGTTCGGCAACTCGGGCGGCGCGGTCGCCAACCCGACGTCCCGCACCGACAGCGACACCACGATCGACCTCGGCAACCCGCCCACGGCCAACGGCAAGCACGGCTCGGTGTCCGGCAACATCGTGCACGTCCCCACCTCGAACCCGGCCCAGGTCTTCGGCGACTCGGCGGTCGCCGTCGGCAACGGCTCGTCCGACACCGACAGCAAGCTCGACTCCCGCTCCGGCGGCGCCGCCGTCACCACCGGCGACGAGGGCTCGCTGTCCGGCAACGTGCTGTCGCTGCCGCAGGCGTCCTCGCCGCAGGTGTTCGGCAGCGCGGTCGGCGCCGGCAGCAACGTCGAGTCGGAGAGCCGCAACCAGTTCGGCTCGTACTCCGGCGGCGACGTGCAGACCTCCGGTGACGACGCCTCGTTCTCGGGCAACGGCATCGGCGCGCAGCCGGCGATCCCGCTGCAGGTGTTCGGCGACGCGGTCACCGCAGCCGGCAACGGCGAGTCCCAGACCGACAACAAGACCGGCCTGATCACCGGCGGTCGGCACCTGACCTCGGCCGAGGACGGCGCCTGGTCGGGCAACCTGCTCACCGCGCCCGCGGGCGTCACGCCGTCCGTGCACGGTGACGCGGTGACCGTCGCGGGTCTGGCGGACGCCGCGACCGCGAGCCGGTCGAAGAGCCAGTCCGGCGGCGTGACCACGACCTCGGGCCGCGGCCCGGTCACCGCGCACGACATCGAGACGCCGACCGAGGCGTTCGCCCGCGTGTTCGGCATCCCGGTGGACGTGCTCGGCACCGCGACCACCAACGCGCAGGACCACAACGACGTGCGCACCGGTGACGACCAGGGCGACCCGACCCGCGAGACCGACGCGACCCGGGGCATCCAGCTCCCGGCCGGCGTCGACAGCCTGCTGCGGGCGACCGAGCTGCCGAACCTGGACGTGGTGAACCGGCTGGCCCAGTACCGGCTGCCGCTGGGCGTCCCGGGCCTGGAGGAGCTGCGCGGCGTGCCGCTGACGGGCGTCGGGCAGGCCGGTCCGCTGGCCCGCGGGACGCTGGACCGGGTCCAGGCCCCGATGGCCGGGCTGCCCCGGCCCGACATCGACGCGCCGGACATCGACGCGCCCGACCCGGACGCCCCGGACCTAGACGCGCCCGACCTGGACGCGCCCGACATCGACGCGCCGGACGTGGACCCGCGCGGCCTGGGCCTCGGCAAGGCCACCGGCCGCCGGGCGGACCTGCCCACCGCGCAGCTGCCGCGCGTCGGCCACGTCAACCACCTGCTGCCCAAGGTGGAGGAGAGCATCCACGCGGTGACCCTGGCGGTGCCCGTCCTGTCCCGGGGCGTGTCCGAGTCGGTCGCCACGGTCGCCGGCGAGCGGTCGTTCACCGGCACCCTGCCGCTGCTCGACGAGCTCGACACCACCGTGGTCCTGCCGGGCCTGCAGAACGTGCCGGTCCCCGGCGTCGGCCAGGGCCGCAGCCTGTCCGGCCTGTCCGTCGCCGCCCCCGCCGGGCTGCCGTTCGTGCTGCCGGTCCCCGGTGTGGCCCAGCCGCGCAGCGGCGCCACGACCCTGCCGCCGCTGTCGCTGAGCGGCGCGAACGTCAACCCGCTGCAGGGTGGCGCCGGCGCGACGCAGTTCACCCAGCCGGCCCTGGCCGGCATCGACGCGCGCACCGTGTTCAACGCGCTGGAGGACACCACCGTGATGCCGCGGATCTGATCCGCCGATCCGCACCTCCCGCGACCGGGCCCCCCCCCACCACTCCCGGGGCCCCCGCCCCCTACCCGCGGGCACCCGCGCCGCGGCTGCACCACCGGCGCGA